>USNZ01000157.1 GCA_900556255.1 uncultured Oscillospiraceae bacterium | reverse complement strand
TCCTTAACGGCAACGGCGATCTCGCGGCCGATCTTGGTAAAGACCTTGGCGCGGGCGCCGGCGGTTTTTTCTTTTTTACGCTTGATATTATTCCATTTGCTATGTCCGGACATTGGAAAAATCCTCCTAGTTTGTATTCCACCGACCCGCCGTGGGCAGGCCGACAATTTTCAGTAAACTATTATACCACACTTCAGCGTGGTTTTCAAGCCCTTTATTGCAGGTTGCGCAGCCCCTTGGGATAGTGGTTTTTGACCCTGCCCCCGCTGACCTTGCCGCAGCCCACGGGGTAGCCGTCCACCAGCACGGCGCACCAGCCGTTTTGGGCGGTGGCGGCGTCGATTTCCTCCCCGCGCAGCCAGGCAGCGGTGCGCGGGTCGGCCAGGGTCAGGCGTTCGGTGTTTTCGCAGCGGCTGCCGTAGGCCATAAACAGCGCATGTTCGGGCTGAAAGCGCTTTTTCAGCACACTGCCCAGCGGCACACCGCAGCGCAGAAGGTGCAGCTTGGCGGTATTCAGCGCTGCCGCCTCCGTCGGGGGCAGAATCAGCCTGTCCCCTGCGGCGGTCAGCGGGGCATCTGCCAAAAACGGAAAGTATTCCTTGGCGAAGGCCGACCATTCGGCGCTCGGTTTTGCCGGCTTGGCGGGTTTTACGCGCGGCGGTCGGGGCATCGGCGGATTTTTGCAGCTTTGCCATAAAATGTCCCTCGCCCCCGTCGGCGGGCCAGATGCGGCGGCAGCGCTCGGCGGCAAAATCCGTCGGGGCGCGGTTGGCCTCGCCGGGGCGGCCAAAACCGCAATCCGAGAGGTCGCACAGGGTAAATTCCGGGTGGCGGGCCAGGAAATTTGCGATCTGCCCCTCGTCCTCCTGCGGGGCAAAGGTGCAGGTCGAAAACACCAGCACCCCGCCCGGTGCCAGCAGCGCGGCGGCGTTTTCCAGAATTTCCGCGCCCAGCGCCGCGCAGTGCCCGACCAGGGCGTTGTTGTGCTGCCCTGCGGCGGCAGGCTCCTTGCGGAACATGCCCTCGCCCGAACAGGGCGCGTCCACCAGCACACGGTCGAACTGCCCGGGCATGGCGGCAGCCAGGCGGGCGGTGTCCTCGTTGGTAATGACGGCGTTGGTCACGCCCATGCGCTCCAGATTCTGGCGCAGAATTTCGGCGCGGGAGGCGGCGTATTCGTTGGCCAGCAGCACCCCCTGCCCCTGCAGGGCGGCGGCGAGCTGGCTGGTTTTGCCGCCGGGCGCGGCGCAGAGATCGGCCACCCGCATACCGGGCTGCACATCCAGCAGCGCGGCGGGGGCGGCGGCACTCGGTTCCTGGGCATAGAAAACGCCCGCATGGTGCCAGGCGTGGCGGCCGGGGCGAAGCTCTGCCGAGACGGTAAACGCCGTGGGGCAAAACACCGACGGTACAGCGTCAAAATCCACGCTTTGCGCAAACTGCTGCGGCGTACAGCGCAGCCCGTTGACCGTGACGCCGCGCGCAGGGGCGGCGGTGGCATAGGTGTATACTTCGTCAAAGCGCGGCCCCAGCAGGGCACGTTCCCGCGCGGTGAAATCCTGTGGAAACTGCATAACGGCTCCTTGCATAAATAGAATCCTTACGGGCAAACTAACTGTGCGGCCGCAAACAGCGGCCGCACAGTATAAACTTGCGAAAGGAGTTTTGACCCATGGCGAAGAACCAGACCGAAAACAGCCGCACCTCCAACAGCACGACCGATGCCAAAAAGAACCAAAACACCCAGAAAGCACCCCGCCGCACGGCAAACACCACCAACACGGCGGGCAGCAAAAACAGCAGCAAGTGATGATATCAGCCGGGGCGGTTATTTCCGTTCCGGCTCATATTCTGCCCATACAGCGTCAAAAAGCTGCTGTATGCGGTCGTTTTCGCCCCGCAGGTACAGCCAGCCCAACAGACATTCCAGCCCGGTGGAAGCGCGGTATTCCTGCACGGTGGCGTGCTTGGCCACGCTGGCCTTGCTGGCATTTTTGCCGCGGCGCAAAACATTGGCCTCGGCCTCGGTCAAAAGCGGCTCCAGAATGTCCAGCTCGCGGCACTGCGCGTGGGCGCTTACATAGTGGGTGGCAACAGTGTGCAGCCGGTTGGGCTGCAGGCGGGTGCTGCCCACCAGACGGGCGCGCACCAACAGTTCCAGCACGGCATCGCCCACAAAGGCCAGCGCCACGGGCGACATTTCGTGGATATCCACCTCAGGTTTTGTTTCAAACAGCATAGCGGCCCCCTGTGCTTAGTACAGGTAGTCGAACTCGTACTCGCCGATGTGGATGGTATCTTCCTCCTCGACGCCCTGCGCGACCAGCTCGTCCAGAATACCGGAATCGCCCAGCTGGGTCTGGAAGTACTGCAGACTCTCGTAGTCCTCGACGTTGGTGCCGGCCAGGATGCGTTCCAGCCAGGGGGCGTCGACGGCAAAGTCGTGGTCGCCCAGACGGGTGACGGTGAAGGGGCGCTGACCCTCGGCGGATTTATCGGGGCGCTTGTACTCGGCCTCGTAGACCTTGATGGGGGGTAGTTCCTTCAGGCGGGTGTAGACAATGGCGGGCAGCTTGTCGATGCCCTGCCGCGTCGCGGCGGAGATGGGCATAAAGGTGTAGCCCTTTTCCTCCACATAGGCCTTGAAGTCGGCGATCTGCTCCTCGGTGGCGATGTCGCACTTGTTGCCCAGCACGATCTGCGGGCGCTCCGCCAGCTCGGCGCTGAAGCCGACCAGCTCATGGTTGATCTGCTCAAAGTCCTGCTTGGGATCGCGCCCCTCGCAGCCGGAAACATCCACAACGTGCAGCAGCAGACGGCAGCGCTCGACATGGCGCAGGAAGGCATGACCCAGGCCCACGCCCTCGGCGGCACCTTCGATCAGGCCGGGGATGTCGGCGCAGACAAAGCTCTGTTCGGGGCCGACGCGCACCACGCCCAATACGGGGGTCAGAGTGGTGAAGTGGTAGTTGGCGATTTTGGGTTTGGCGGCGCTGATCATGCTGATCAGCGTCGATTTGCCCACGTTGGGGAAGCCGATCAGCCCCACGTCCGCAATGACCTTCAGCTCCATTTTAAGCTGAAGCTCCTCACCCGGCAGGCCGGGCTTGGCGAACTTGGGGATCTGGCGGGTGGGGGTGGCAAAGTGGCTGTTGCCCCAGCCGCCGCGGCCGCCCTTGGCAATGACGACCGGCTCGCTGCCGGAGAGGTCTGCCACCACCAGCCCGGAGTCGGCCTCTTTCAACACCGTGCCGCGGGGCACACGGATGACAAGATCGTCACCGTCGGCACCGGACTGGCGCTTGGCACGGCCGTTTTCGCCGTCTTGGGCGGTGTACTTGCGCTTGTAGCGGAAGTCCATCAGAGTGGAAAGGTTATCGTCCGCCACAAAGACAACATCGCCGCCGCGGCCGCCGTCACCGCCGTCGGGGCCGCCCGCCGCGACAAATTTTTCGCGGTGGAAGGTCACAACACCGTCGCCGCCCTTGCCGGCGCGCACCCAGATGGTGGCGGTATCAATAAAATTGCTGGTAGCCATAGTTTATTACCTCGTTGCAAAAAGAAACGGGCAGGTCATGCCGACCCGCCCGTCTTGGTTTTTACTGCTTGACCGTGCAGCGCTTGCGGTCGCGGCCCATGCGCTCGAAGTGAACGCGGCCATCGACGAGAGCAAACAGCGTGTCATCGCTGCCGATGCCCACGCCCTCACCCGGATGGATGTGGGTGCCGCGCTGAC
>USNZ01000156.1 GCA_900556255.1 uncultured Oscillospiraceae bacterium | reverse complement strand
CAGCCACACAGCGACGAACCCCTTCTTTGCGCGTGTCGGGTTTCCCGACACGCTCAATTTTCCAGATAAAACGCCCGCAGTGCGGCCAGTTTATCCGCTGTCAGGCCGAACTCGGCGGCAAAATAGCTGTCGTAATCGGGGTACTTTTCCAAAATGGCATCCAGCGCACCCTCGCCCATTTTGCGGCTGACACCCTCCACGGGCAGCAGCAGCGGCCACTCGGTTTTGGGCTTATCGTGCAAAAAGTCCTCGATGACGGGGCGGCGGTAGACATTGGTCAAAAGGTAATCCGTCACGGCATCGCGGCGGGACACCCCCAGTGCCAGCAAGATCAGCATGGCGGCAATGCCGGTGCGGTCCTTGCCGCAGGTGCAGTGGAAAAGCAGCGGTACACGGTGGTTTTCCAGCAGCGAGAACAGTTCCTTATACGCTGCATTGCCGAACGGCATCTCCCTGTACAGCGCACAGAACCAGTCAAAATCATGCACGTTATGCCCCACCGCACGCTCAAAGGCAGCCTTTTCGGCGTTCAGGCGCTCGATGCCGCGGGGCGAATAATCCATCTCTCCCCCGTCGGGGTAGCACATCCCGCAGACGCGGCGGTAGTGCGCGCCGGGCAGCGGCGGGTCAGGGTGGGCGGCGGCCTCACCCGCGCTGCGCAGGTCGAGAATTTCGCGCAGGTGCAGGCTTTGCAGCAGGGCTTGGTCAGCCCCGCTTTGCAGGGCATCCAGACAGCCGCCCCGGAACAGCAGCCCCCGACGCACACGGCGGCCGTCGGCGGTGGGATAGCCGCCCAAATCGCGGAAATTCCCCGCCCCCGCAAAGGGCAGCTGCGCCCCCGGCTTAGTTGCCGTCGTCATAGGCAACCGCCGGGACATCGGCGTATTCATCGGGCAGGTCGGGCGGCAGGGTCTGCATGTACTCGTGCATCGCCTCGGCCACCGTCTTGCTGTAAGCCACAGCCTCCACCACGGTGCGCGCGCCCTTGACGGCGTCGCCGCTGGCAAAGATGCCGGGTACGCTGGTGCGGCCCACCTCGTCGGTCTCGAACAGACCGCGCGGGGTGGTTTTCAGGTCGTGGTTGCTCTCGGTGATGGTGGTGCAGGGGCCTTGGCTGATGGACACAATGACGCTGTCCGCCGGGTAGAGCTTTTCGCTGCCGGGCAGGTCGGTCAGGGTGCCGTCCTCGCTCTCCTGCACGTCGCGGAAAACAACGCCCTTGTCGGTGATTTCCACCGGTTTTTTGTTGTAGAAGAAGTCCACGCCCTCCAACTTGGCGTAGCTGGCCTCGTACTCGCTGGCGGTGATTTTCTGCGTCAGAGAAAAGCACTCGACATGGCGGGGGCCGTGGCGCAGCGCCGTGCGGGCGACGTCCATGGCGGCATTGCCTGCGCCGATGACGATGACCCGGCTGCCCAGATGGTAGACATCTGGGTTTTGCAGGTAGTTGATGGCATAGTGCACGTTGCCCAGACTTTCGCCCTTGATATGCAGCGTATTGGGGCGCCAGACGCCCGTGCCGATGAAGATGGCCTTGTAGCCGTCGCGGAAAAGGTCGTCCAGCTTGAGCGCCTTGCCCACATCGGTGTTGGGGCGCACCTTGATGCCCTTTAAGCGCAGGTGACGGTACTCGAAGTCGTCCAGCACGGACTTGGGCAGGCGGAATTCAGGGATGCCGTAGCGCAGCACACCGCCGATCTTATCGTGGCTTTCAAAGATGGTGACGTCGTAGCCGTAGCGCGCCAGAATGACCGCGATGGTCAGGCCCGCGGGACCCGAACCGATGATGGCCACCCGCTTGCCGTTGGCGGGCGCAGGGCCCTGCACCATCTTGCTGGCGTAGGTGGAGGATATGTAGTTCTCGATGACCGAGAAGTGCACCGGCGTGCCCTTGATGCCGCGCACGCAGTGGCCCTCGCACTGGTTTTCGTGGTTGCACACCAGCGAGCAGACGGTGGTCAGCGGGTTGTTTTCAAACAGCATACGGCCGGCCTCGTCCAGCTTGTTGTCCTTCAGCAAGCGGATGACCTCCGGGATGTTGGTGTGGATGGGGCAGCCCTGCTGGCAGCGGGGCACCTTGCAGCCCAGACACTGGTTGGCTTCATCCATAACGTGCAATGCCATAGTAAACTCCTTTTCATGAGAAATAGAACAGATTTTGTCCTGATAGAATCATAATACCACCGGTTTCATGGTAAAGGCAAGTCCCATCGGGCCGGTTTTCTCTCGGCACAATGCCGAAAAATCAATCATTTTACTGTGCAGGTTGCCGATTTGCATTGCCTGCGCTCCGCTGCGCTGCAAGTCGGCCAGTGCCGTGCCCGCCGGCAGTGCCGCATTTTTCAAGCGCGGCAGGGCAGATTTCCGCGCGCCCAGCACCTGGATATACGGCAGCGGCGGTAAATCAGGCGGAACGTGCAGCGCCGCGTCCAGCGCCAGACGGCGCAGCCGCGCGTGGGGGTAACGCTTGGTTTTTAACAGGGCGTACAGTTCCTCGCGGTCGGCCGCCGTGCGCACGGCGGCGGCCAGGCGGTTTTCCAGCCCCTCACTAACCGAGCGCACCCCGGCGAAATCCGCGGCGGTCTGTGTGCGCAGCAAGGCCAGCAGCGCCGTATCAAATTTAACGTTGCTGCGTAAAAGTCCGTTCACCTCCGCCTGTAAATACAGCGTCTGCGCCGCGGCGGGCACAAAGGGTGCCCAATCGGCAACGGGCAGCGTGCGCAGGTAGCCCGCACTGGCCATGGCTACACCGCCGTGCTGCCCCGTGGTACCGCCGTGCCCCGTGCCCAGGCGCGGCAGCGGCAGCGGAGTCATGGCTGCATTTTGGGTCAAAATTGCCTTGCAGTATTCGATGCCCAAAATGTTGTTCGGCTCCCGCAGCAGTGCCCCCATGCCGGGGCAGGCAGCCTCGGCGGCGGCAGCGCGCGCGGCGGCAAAGGTTTGCCCCGCGTCCAGATTTTTATGCAAGCTATCGTTAATTTTTTCACTTAGCAGCAGCCGTGCCGCGTCCATAAGCAGCGCGGCGTTCGGGGTTTCGGCCCCAAAGGCCAGCGTGTCACAACCCAGAGCTGCCAGCAGCCGCACCCCCGCAGCGGCAAATGCCTCGGCCCCCGCGCAGGCGTAGGGTGCGGGCAGTGCCGCGACCAGGTCGGCCCCGCTTGCCAGCGCCGCGCGCACCCGCACCGATTCGGGCAGAATCGGCACCTCCCCGTGCTGCACAGCCCCCGCACTCATCGCCACGGCAATGCAGTCCGCCCCGACGGCGCGCACCGCCGCCAGCTGCGCCGCATGCCCGTTGTGAAAGGGGTTATATTCTGCAATAATGCCCACAAACATAGGGTTCCTCCTCGGATGCGCAAATTATGTGCGCTGTAAAGAAAAGCAAAGCTTGAAAATTTTCTGTTTCCATTATATAATAAAATCGACGATTGGAAAAGGGGTAACGCCCCAAGAATATAAGGAGGACTCCAGCAATGAAGATTCTGGTTATCAACTGCGGTTCGTCCAGCTTAAAGTATCAGCTCATCGACATGGATGGCGAGAAGGTACTGTGCAAAGGTCTGTGCGAGCGTATCGGCATGGAAAGCAGCATGATCACCCATGATGCCAACGGCGTAAAGGCCACCACGCCCGCTATCTTTCCCACCCACACCGAGGCTTTTGCCGAGGTTGTCAAGAAGATGACCAACGGTCAGGGCAAGGTCATCGACAATGTTTCTGAAATCGACGCCATCGGTCACCGCGTGGTGCAC
>USNZ01000155.1 GCA_900556255.1 uncultured Oscillospiraceae bacterium | reverse complement strand
AGCATTGTGGACGCCGAGGCTGCCTTCCGCAAGGAGATGGACGGCTGGCGTATGGCACTGCACGGTCGCCCGATGATCTTTACCGAGTACGGCGCCGACACGATGCCCAGCGAGCATAAGCTGCCCAGCGTGATGTGGAGCCAGGAATACCAGAACGAGTATCTGGATATGAACCACGCCGTGTTTGACAGCTATGAGTTTGTCAAGGGCGAGTTGGTCTGGAACTTTGCCGACTTCCAGACCACCGAGGGCATTATGCGCGTCAACGGAAACAAGAAGGGCATCTTCACCCGCCAGCGTCAGCCCAAGGACGCCGCATTCCATTTCCGCGCTCGTTGGACCACCCTGCCGTTGGACTTTAAGGCCGATAAGTAAACCGTAAACGCCTTGCGGGTACTGCCTTTGTGCGTACCCGCACTTTGTATTTGCAACAGGAGGGAATTTACCTATGCCCAAGGCATCACAGCGCATCAAAACCTACCAAAACCCTAACGGACAACAGGTGTCCACTGTTGACCGCCGCGTATTTACGCAGGACGGCCTGACCTTTAAGGATATCGACGGAAGCGGCAGCCTGTCCGCCGTCAATGACTGGCGCAATGCTCCAGCCGTGCGCGCCGCCGCCTATGTGCAGCAGCTTACCGTCAAGGAAAAAATCGCCCAGCTGTTTATTTCTGACTGGCGCATGGCCAAATACCCTATGACCGGTCCCATGGCTGCCATGTACAAGGACATGGAGCGCAAATCCGACGAGTATGGTATTCTGGACGAGGGCGAATTCCGCGGCAAAACCATTTTCGGCGAGCAGCATCTGCCCAGCACCACGACCCTGCTAAAAGACTGGTTCAACCGCCATGTGATTTTGCGCGCAAACGCCACCCCCGCTGATATGGCGGACTGGATGAATGAGGCCCACGCTGTCTGTGAGCAGTGCGAGCATTTTATCCCCGTGGCTGCGGCGTCCAACTCCCGCAACGAAAACGGTGAACTGGTCTTTGGCATGAACGACGCCGGCGGTGTAATGGCCACCTGGCCGGGCACCCTGGGAATTGCCGCCGCTGTCAAGGGTTATCGCATCGATCTGGTTGACAAATTTGCCGCCACTGTGCGCAGAGAGTGGAACGCCTGCGGCCTGCGCAAGGGCTATATGTACATGGCAGACACCATGACTGATCCGCGCTGGCAGCGTACCTACGGTACTTTTGGTGAGGATCCGGCGCTTATCAGTGAAATTATGACCCACATTATTCCCGGCATCCAGGGCAGCGACAAGGGCGTGACCGCCGACGGCGTGGCAGTAACCACCAAGCATTTCCCTGGCGGCGGTGCGCGTGAAAACGGCTTTGACCCCCACTATGCAGCGGGGCAGTGGAACGTTTACGCTACCCCCGGCAGTCTGGAAACCTACCATCTACCGCCGTTTGCTGCCGCCGTCAAGGCAGGCACAGCCTCGGTCATGCCGTACTACTCCAAACCGGCGGCCGAAAAAAGCGCACCGCAGCGTGATTTGCAGGGAAATGTGATTGATATGCAGCCCTATGGCTTTGCCTACAACCACTACTTTATCGACACGATGCTGCGCGGGCAGATGGGCTTTACCGGCTACATCAACTCTGACACCGGCATTGCCCACAATATGGCTTGGGGTGTCGAAATGCTGGATGTCCCCGAACGTATCGGCTTTGCCGTGAACCATGCGGGCGTGGATATCATCAGCGGCCTGTTCGACAACGAGGCCGGGCAGGAGGCGTACGACCGTGCCCACAGCGATTACTATGACACCCACCCCGTGCCGCAGGGCTTTACCAAAGAGCAGCTTGTGCTGACCGACGAAGCGCTGGATCGCGCTGTGACCCGCACACTGACCGAACTGTTTGCGCTGGGCATGTTTGACGACCCCTACCGCGACCCTGGGGAGGCCGAGCGTGTGGTTGCCGACCCCGCCGACCGTGCCGCCGCTGCCGAGGCACACCGCCGCAGCGTAGTACTTCTGAAAAATGACGGCACACTGCCGATTTCTTCCGGCAAGAAAATCTACGCCGAGGCGTTCCTGAAAAACTCCGAGCAGGCACAAGCCGCCACGCAGGCGCTGCGCAGCGAGCTGAAGGGCTGCACCCTGGTGGAAGATGCCGCCGAAGCGGATATCGCACTGCTGTTTGTATCGCCGTCCTCCGGTGAGTATTTCAACGCCACCCCCGGCTATCTGGAACTGGATATCTGCGAAAACAAGACCGTGCACAACGTGGATGCCGAAGGCCGCCCCACAGCCGACACACACACCGAGACGACATTGGCCGGTGCAGGCCGACTGGCGGAAATCGCCGCAGCGGTACACGCCCACGGCGGCAAGGTCATCTCCAATATCAATTTCACGATGGCCTGGCAGGTGGGCAATGTCGAGCGCATCAGCGATGTTTTGCTGGCGGGCTTTGATACCTACCGCGATGCCACACTGGACGTCATCTTCGGCCGCTTTGTTCCCACAGGCAAGCTGCCCATGACACTGCCGAAGGGCGACGAGGTGCTGGCTGTCAACGCGCAGGGCGTATGCATCAGCCCCAACGATGTACCCGGTTTTGACAAAGACCGCTACATGCCGGACAACCTCAAGGACGAAAACGGCAAGGCTTACGCGTACCGCGACGCAGCCGGACATTATTATGAATACGGATTTGGTCTGTAATTCGACCCTTTGAACAAGAAAAGCTCGCAGCAGCAGGAAAAATCCTGCTGCTGCGAGCTTTTTAACTGCGACTTATTCGTACAAGGGGAAACGTGCGGTCAGTTCCGCCACGCGGGCGGCAACGTCGGCCTTCTTGTGTTCAAAATCAAAGATACAGTCGGCAATGCAGTCCGCGATGATTTTCATCTCATCAGGGCCCATGCCGCGAGTTGTAACTGCAGGGGTGCCGATGCGCACACCGCTGGTCACAAAGGGGCTGCGCTTTTCACCGGGAACCGTGTTCTTGTTGGCCGTAATGTGTACCTCGTCAAGGTTGTGCTCCAGCTCCTTGCCGGTACATTCCTCGTCGGTCAGGTCGATCAGCAGCAGATGGTTATCGGTGCCGCCCGAAACCAGCTTGACGCCGCGCGCGGTCAGCTCAGCTTCCAGAGCTTTGCTGTTTTCAACGATTTTACGCGCATAATCACGGAATTCCGGCTGCAATGCCTCGCCAAAGCAGACTGCCTTGCCGGCAATGACGTGTTCCAGCGGGCCGCCCTGTGTGCCCGGAAAGATGGCCGAATTGATGCGCTTGATGATGTACTCGTTGTTGGTCAAAATCAGGCCGCCGCGCGGGCCGCGCAGCGTCTTGTGGGTCGTCGTGGTGACAACATCGGCATACGGAACAGGGCTTTGGTGCTGCCCGCCTGCGACAAGACCTGCGATGTGCGCCATATCGACCATCAGCATAGCGCCGTAGCCGTGAGCAATTTCAGCCAGCTTTTCAAAATCGATGGCACGGGGATAGGCGGAGGCACCGGCCACAAGCATCTTGGGGCGCACCTTGGCAACCTGCTTGGCAAGTCCGGCGTAGTCAATTCGGCCATCTTCGGCCGATACGCCATAGGAAACGAAGTTATAGTTTTTGCCACTCATATTGACAGGGGAGCCATGGGTCAGGTGCCCGCCCTGGGAAAGATCCATGCCCATGACGGTGTCGCCCAGATCCAGCAGCGCAAAATAAACGGCCAGGTTGGCCTGTGCGCCGGAGTGGGGCTGCACGTTGGCATACTTGGCACCAAACAGCTTGCAGGCACG
>USNZ01000154.1 GCA_900556255.1 uncultured Oscillospiraceae bacterium | reverse complement strand
CGCGGAGATAGACCGTTCCCTACAAACCAACCGAAAGTTCGCAATTGACCCAATGAGTTTATCAACAGTCTGACGGGTTCGCTCTCGCGAACCCGTTTTTTAGCGTTTATCGTTAAAAGTCAAGATAAGGTGTGCCCGCAGACGCGGGCCCCTTTTTTATTTTCGGGCGGTGTTGGCAGGCGCGCGGGGTCATTCTGCCTCGGAGGTTCGTTTTGCCACGACGACCATGCGGCCGTTTTCAAAGGAATATTCACAGGTCGAAAGGGTGATCAGCTTATCCCCGTAAGTGGCGGAGATCCCGGTGTCGTACAAGGCCAGTTCCTTGACGGCGGCGACATACGCGTCAAATTCCTCCGGCGTTTCGGCGTCCACAAACGCATTGTAGGCAAACAGCTCGGCGGCCTCGCCCTTAAAGGCTGCTATCACGGTGTATTCGTTCTTTTGGGTCAGTGTGTCAAACTGAATGGTACGATGCTGCGCCCAAAACGACTCGCTTTTGTAGTTTGTCAGGTCGCAGAACATGGTGCCGTCCTTCATATTATGCCCGTACAGCACAACGTTGTCGCTGGGGGCCTGCACATCGCAGTTTTGCTGTGCATAGGGGCAGCCGTAATCCGTATAGTTTTTTTCAAAGTCGTGCTTGAGGTAAAAGTTCGGCGCGTCCTTGGACTGCACGACAGGGTAGTTGATGTTCGTACCGTCAATTTTGATCCAGCCGACAAGGTCGTCGTTTTCGCGGTAGAGCGCCTCATACCGCGCAAGCATGGTCGGTTCCTGCGGCTGCACGGGTTGGGCGGTCTCGTTTTCGGCAGACTGCTCGGCCAGTTCGACCAAATGTCGGTAGCTGCGCTTTTGCGCGTAAGAGTTAGCCGCATACCGCGCAATGGCGGCGGCGCTGAACACAAAGACCGCGAAAAAAATCAAAAACAGAATACGTCGTAGCTTAGACACAGAAGGACCCTCCCCGTTTTTTGCGCAGCGCGCAGTCGGCCGATTTTGGCTTTATGATACCACGAACCCCCCGCTTTGGCAACAGGTTTTTGCGGGGCAGGGGGGCGTCTTGCGCTGTGCCGGCGGCGTTTGTCCATGCGTTTTTGCAGGCCCGGCGCAAGGCTGCAAATTGTGAAATTCTCTTATATGCTACGCAATTACGCAGAATTTCCCCGTTGCTTACTTGTTTTTGCAGTGGTTTTGCACTATAATAGTAATACTAAGTCTCCATAAAATGAACTTGATAGTAGGTTCTATTATGCTTAACACCTGTTTGAATGACATCTACATATCGAATCGCCTGCAGGCACAGCTGCAGCAGATCGACCAATACGCAATGACCTGCGTGGTTGCCCCCATGGGCTACGGCAAAACCACGGCCGTCAACTGGTTTTTGGGCGAACGTGCCAAAACACCCGGCACACGGGTGGTTCGCATCAGCGTTTACTCGGACAGTCTGGCATTTTTCTGGCACAGTGTACAGTCGGCCTTTGCCCATGCGGGGCTGGATTTCCTGCGCCAATATGAAATGCCGTCGGACATTCAGGGCGCCATGCTGTTGATGGACGACCTGAACCGCACGTTGGCGGGAACAGCCCCCTTCTATATTTTTCTGGATGATTACCACCTGCTGCAAGACCCCCGCGGCGCGGGTTTTCTTTGCCAATGGGTGGTACGGCTGCCAAAAAATGTACATATCATCGTGGCAAGCAGGGACCATGTTCTCTCGAAAGCCGAAATCACAAGGCTGTGCGGCAGGGTAGGTGTCCTCGGCCCCAAACAGCTGCGGCTGGACAAAGAGGACCTCGCGGTTTACACCCGCCGCTGCGGTGCCGACCTGACAGAAAGCCAACTGCAGCAGCTGCTCTACGCAACCGAAGGCTGGATCTCGGCCGTGTACCTGAACCTGCGCACCTTGGCGGATCGCGGCACCCTGCCGGAGCGTGGCTCTGACATATACAACCTGTTTACGGCTGCCATGATCGACCCGCTGCCGCCTATGCAGCAGGAATTTTTGACCGTGCTGGGCTTGGCGGACGAGTTCACCGTAGAAATGGCCGAGGCCGTCACGGGGCGGACGAATGTTGCCGCGCTGCTGGCAGATTTGACCACGCGCAATGCGTTTGTAAAACGCCTGCCGGACAGTGACCGCTACCGCTGCCACCACATGATGAAAGACTGCGCCCTGCGGGCGTTCCATAAACTGCCGGCAGAAAAACAGCGCATCTACTGCGACCGCTACGGCCAATGGTATGAGCAGCACGGCCAGCTGCTGCATGCCATGGCGGCTTACCGCGCATGCTGCGATTACGACGCGCTGCTGCGTGTGGTCGAGAAAGACGCAGGCATCCGCATTGCCACCACGCGGCCCGAAATCACCCTGACCGAACTGAACATCTGCCCCGAACCCACGCTGAAAGAGCACCCCGTCGCCCTGCTGGTGCTGATGCGCTGTATGTTCAACTGGCATCAGATCCCCCAAATGCAGGCGCTGAAAACCCTTTTGCTGCAAGCCGTTGACGAGCACCCCGCATGGAGCGAGGAATACCGCAACAACCTTTTGGGCGAGTGCGACCTGATCATGAGCTTCCTGTTTTATAATGACATAGCGGCCATGAGCGCACTGCATCGCAGCGCCAGCGAAAAAATGACGCGCACGGCCATCAGCATCCAAAAAACAGGCGGCTGGACGTTCAATTCGCCCTCGGTGTTGATGCAGTACCACAGCAAGCCGGGCGCACTGGATGCCGAGCTGGCAGAGATGGAACGCTGCATGCCGTACTACTATAAAATCACGGCCGACCACGGCATCGGGGCGGATCGCCTGATGCGGGCCGAAGCCGCCTTTACACGCGGGCAGTTTGGCGACGCCATGATCGCGCTGGAGCGCACCTACGCGCAAACCGACGACAGCGGGCAAGAAAATATTGCGCTGTGCGGAGATTTTCTCTCGCTGCGGCTTTCGCTGTTCGGGCAGGGCAGCCCGCGCTATACCCCGCAGGATCGCCTTGCCATGCTGCTGCGGCAGCACAATGCCCCGTGGGTGCGCTTTTGGTCAAGCTGCTGTGCCTACTATTATGCGCTGCTTGGGCAGGAAAAAGCCATACCGGACCCCTTCCGTCTGCATCGGCTGCAGTTCATGAATTTCCTTGCCCCCGGCCGCCCTGTGATCCTGATGATCGAAAATCAGGTCTACCTGACCCAGGCGGCATGGGCAAAGGTCATCGGCCGCAGCGAAAAGCTGCTGGCGGGGGCCGATACCTTCCATTACAGCTTGGTTTCGCTGTATCTGCGCATCCAGACGGCCGCCGCCTACGCGATGATGGGCAAGCAGCCCGAAGCCGCCGCGCTGCTGCGGCAAACCCTGCAGCAAGCAAAACTGGACGGTCTGGTACTGCCCTTTGCAGAGAATTACCGTTATATAAAGCCGCTTGTGCAGGCCCTGCCGCAAGATGCGTTTACAGGGCAGATCTGCGCACTGGGCGAGGCGCTGGAAACACACTGTGCCGAGCTTTTGCATGCCCGCAGCTACCCCGCGGCGTTTGACGTGCTGACCGCGCGTGAGCGCGAGATCTGCGCCATGGTTGCCGCAAGGCTTTCCAACCGCGAAATTGCCGCCAAGCTCTTTCTTTCCGAGGGCAGCGTCAAGCAGTATTGCAACCGCATTTACTCCAAGCTGAACATCGAAGGGGACACCCGCACCAAGCGCCGCCGTCTGGCGGAATGGCCGGCCGAGTAAAATCATCGCACGGTAGGGGCGGGGCATGCCCCGCCCGCGGTTTTGC
>USNZ01000153.1 GCA_900556255.1 uncultured Oscillospiraceae bacterium | reverse complement strand
CAGCGCAATGGAATCCTCCAGCGTTTTCATGAACGCGCCGTTCCCCGTTTTTACATCCAGCAGGATGCAGTCCGCGCCGGAAGCCAGCTTTTTACTCATGATGCTGCTGGCGATGAGCGGAATACAGGAAACCGTAGCCGTTACATCCCGCAGCGCATACATCTTTTTGTCCGCAGGAGCCAGGTTGCCCGTCTGCCCGATGACCGCGATGCCTATGTCGTTCACCTGCCGGAAAAACGCTTTCTGCGTGAGCGACACCGAGCATCCGGGGATAGCCTCGATCTTATCCAGCGTGCCGCCCGTATGCCCCAAGCCGCGGCCGCTCATCTTCGCAACCTTTACGCCGCACGCGGCCACGATCGGCCCCGCCACCAGGGTGGTCTTGTCGCCCACGCCCCCCGTGGAATGTTTGTCAGCCTTGACGCCGCCGATCCCCGAAAGGTCCACCATATCGCCGCTGTAAGCCATGGCTGCCGTAAGCTGGGCGGTCTCCGTTGCCGTCATGCCGCGCAGGTAAACAGCCATCATCAGCGCACTCATCTGGTAATCCGGGATGCTGCCCGCGGCAAAGCCGTTTACCGCGAACGCGAGCTCCTCCTGCGTCAGCGTACCGCCGTCCCGCTTTTTGGCGATGATATCATACATACGCATAAGCAATTCTCCTAATACAAAAGCCGCCCGGCATTTGCGCGGCCGGGCGGCAAGGTGGGTGAAAATCAGCGGCTGCCCTTATCGTAAGGAATACCCTCGGCCTTGGGGGCTTGCGAGTTTTTGGAGGTGAAAATCAGGATGATCATCGTGACGATGTACGGCAGCATCTGGTAGAAGTTGGAAACATCCTTGACGCTGTCAAACTTGGGAAGGAACGGCAGCGAGGCGCTGTACGCCGCAATCACCTTGAACAGTGCAAAGAAAAGCGACGATGCCAGGATCGGCAGCGGTTTCCAGTTGCCGAAGATCATAACAGCCAAGGCAAGGAAGCCATAGCCGCCGACGCTGGAGTTAAAGCCGGAACCGGCCGCCAGCGTATAAGCCAGGCCGCCGATGCCGCCCAGGAAGCCCGAAATCAGCACACCCGCATAACGCATTTTGTACACGTTGATGCCCACTGAGTCTGCAGCCTGGGGATGCTCGCCGCAAGCGCGCAGACGCAGGCCGAAACGGGTCTTGTACAGCAGCACATAGGATATGATAAACAATACAACGGCCACAGGGGTGGTCAGGTAGAAATACTTAAAGAACAGGTTGTCCCAGAACCCGGGATTCTCCGGCACGGGCAGACCCAGGGTTTCCTGCGTGATGCGCGCCCAGTTGGGAATAAAGATGGTGGTCAGACCCTGACCCTGCAAGGCCCAGGTCATAACAACGGCAAACGCCGGGGCAAACTGGTTCAGCGCCGTGCCGCCGATGGTCTGGTCGGCTTTGAGGTTGATGGCGGCAAAACCCAGAAAAACCGAGAAGATCATGCCGGTAAGGCCCGCCACCAGAATGGCCGCGAACATGGAAAGCTGCGGGTGCAAGGCGCCGAAGCCGTTCTGGTCAAAGGCTTGCAAGGTCAGGCAGGCAAACAGCGCGCCGATGATCATCATACCCTCAAGGGCGATGTTGATAACACCGGAATGCTCGCTGAACATGCCGCCCAGCGCTACCAGCAGAAGCGGTACGGCAAACAAAATGGTCAGGCTGATCAGGTTGGCAACGATATTCATTTGTCGGTGCCCCCTTTCTGTTTGCGGCCGGCGGCTGCTTTGGCAACGACACTGCGCATCAGCAGGGCGAAAGCCGCCAGATAGATGATAACGGCGATGACAATGTCGATCGTCTCAGAGGAATAGGCGGGCTGCATGGCGGCACCGCCGACCTGAATGTAGCTGATAAACAGCGCCGAGAAGATGGTGCCGATGGGGTTGGAGCTTGCCAGCAGCGCAACGGGGATGCCGTTGAAGCCCATACCCAGAATGGCCTTTTGCAGCACATACTGACCGGTACCTGCCAGATAGTAAATGCCGCCGCCGATGCCGGACAGCGCACCGGAAATGACCATGGAAAGCACAATGTTGCGCTTGGCGTTGATGCCGGCATACTGTGCGGCATCACGGCTGAGACCGCACGCCTTCAGCTCGTAGCCGAAGGTGGTCTTTTGCAGCACGACCCACATCAAAACGGAGAAAGCAATGGTCAGCAAGACGGAGATGTTGATCCAGTTGGAGCCGCCGAACAGGGCAGTCAAAAAGCCCTTGGGAATGATGGCATCGGGGTTGGCGGAGGCCAGTGCGGCGGTACGGTCCGAGTTAGAGGCACCCCACGCCGAGGCCAGCATAATGGAGTCATTGGCCAAAATCAGGTTGACCAGATACATGCCGATCCAGTTGAACATGATGGCGGTAATGACTTCGTTTACATTGAAATATGCCTTGAACAGGCCGGGGAAAATGCCCCAGATAGCGCCGCCCACGGCACCCGCCAGCAGGCAGACAAACCACGGCAGCTGAAACTGAATGGCACACAGCAGGGAAAAAAAGGCACCCATGGTGTATTGGCCGGAGGCACCGATGTTAAACAGGCCCGTCTTGAAGGCAAAGCCTACCGAAAGGCCGCACATCATAAGGGGCGCAGCCTGGTACAGTACCTTGGCGAATTTGTCCAGGCTGCTGAAACCGGTGGTCAGCATGGCAGCCATACCGCCCAGAGAGGCACCGGGATTCAGGATAACAAGCAGTACAAAGCCCAGCACCAGACCGATAACGATGGACAGCAGGCTGGCCAGTACGCTTACGGCTGCGGGACGCTGCAGCAGAGGGGTTTTGTTTTGGTTTTTCATTGCTGCACCTCCTTTTGCTTTTTGGCACCGGCCATATACAGGCCCAGTTCCTCAACGGTAGTCTTTTTGGGGTCAAACTCGCCGACCAGCTCACCCTCGTACATAACGAGAATACGGTCGGACAGGTTCATGACCTCGTCCAGTTCCAGGCTGACAAGCAAAACAGCCTTGCCTTTGTCGCGCTCAGCCACGATCTGCTTGTGGATATACTCGATAGCGCCTACGTCCAGGCCACGGGTGGGCTGGACGGCGATCAGCAATTCGGGGTCTTTATCGACCTCGCGCGCAATAATGGCTTTCTGTTGGTTGCCGCCGGACATGCTGCGGGCAATTGTTGCGGGGCCTTGGCCGCTGCGCACGTCATACTGCTCAATCAGGCGGGTGGCATAGGCCTGCACGGCGGCGCTTTTGATAAAGCCGTTCTGCTGAAATTCCGGCTGCCAATAGCGCTGCAAAACAAGGTTATCAGCCAGCGTAAAATCCAGTACCAGGCCGTGCTTGTGGCGATCCTCGGGGATGTGGCTCATGCCCAGCTTGGATCGCTCACGAATGGGGGCGCTCGTGATATCGTGTCCCTTCAGGGTGATGGTACCGGCGCTGGGCTTTTCAAGACCCGACAAGCCGTAGACCAGTTCGGTCTGACCGTTGCCCTCAATACCGGCAACGCAGACGATCTCCCCGGCGCGCACCTGAAAATCCACGCCCTTGACGGCGTTGTTCTTGTGTGCCTTGCTGGGTACGACTAGCCCCTTGACGTCCAGAATGACCTCGCCCGGCTCGCAGGGCTTCTTCTCAACGGCAAAATCGACATCGCGGCCCACCATCATGCGGGACAACTCCTCCTTGGAGGAATCGGCAATATCCACGGTACCGATATAGCGGCCCTTTTGCAGCACGGTGCAGCGGTCGGCAACGGCCATGATCTCGTTGAGCTTATGGGTGATGAACAGGATGCTCTTGCCCTCG
>USNZ01000152.1 GCA_900556255.1 uncultured Oscillospiraceae bacterium | reverse complement strand
GCCGCACCTCGCTCGCCGTATCGGCACTTAGAATTATGCGGTATTGCCCATAAACAAAAGGGAAGGGAAATTGCTATGAAATCCACAGGAATTGTACGCCGCATCGATGAATTGGGACGCATTGTCATCCCCAAGGAGATACGAAAAACGCAGCATATCCGTGAGGGCGACGCGCTGGAAATTTTTGCCGCCGCCGACGGGGAGGTCGTATTCAAAAAATATTCTCCGCTGGGTGGGCTGGGGCAGCCGGCAAGGGACTACACCGAAGTGCTGGCCAAGAGTCTGGGCTGCGCGGTCGTTGTTTGTGACAGGGGAAGTATCCTTGCGGCGGCGGGGCTGCCCAGAAGCGAGGTGTCGGCGCTGGTGGGGTGTGCGGTTTCGCCGGAGGTCGAGCACCTGCTGGCAGCGCGCCGGCTGTACAAGGCGCGGCCCGGCGGGGCCGATTTGCGGCTGTGCGAGCGCGGGGACTGCCGCATTTTGTGTGCTGCACCCATTGTGGTGCAGGGTGATGTGGAGGGCGGGGTGCTGCTGACGGGCGGTGGAAAAGCATCGTCCGCATCGCCGGAGGCGGCGGCAGCAGTCGGCACGGCAGCGGCCTTTTTGGCAAAATGCCTGGAATGACGTACGGCCCCGCCGCACAGCGGCAGACTCTTAGCGCGGAGATAGACCCCTTCCTACAGACAACCGGAAGGTAAGCAGTTATAGGTAAAGCATCTATTTTCGGCAGGTTTGCAGGGGACGCATATATGCGTCCCGTGCGGCTTACCCGTTATACCGCATGATCGGGACGGCTGCGGCGGGCGGTATAGTAGCCGTGCCTACAAGTCCATTAAAACTAAAAGTAAAGCTTTAGAATTACCACGCTTGTAGGGGCGAGCATTGCTCGCCCGTGCCCGTTTGCCTTGTAAGAAAACTGCCCCGGAAAACGCGATGCTGCGCCAAGCTGGCGGGCGGGGCATGCCCCGCCCCTACAAACTCGCCGGAAGTTCGCAGCCTTCCCATTGCGCTTGTGGACAGGCTTTCTATATAAGTATACGACCCCTTTTCCCGCAAAGTCAACCTTGCCGGGAACGACCGTTTGTGACGAAACTGTTAAACTTGAAAAATCTTTCGAAAAACCCCTTGACTATTTGAAAAATGGGCATATAATAAACTTAGCACTCGGAGATATGGAGTGCTAAACAAACAGTGACACACAGCAAAAGGAGATGAACAGGTTGGCAATGGATGCACGCAAACAGCGTATTTTGGAGGCCATTGTTGCCCTGTATGCCAATGACGGCGAGCCGGTCGGCTCGGGTCTTTTGGCAAGCTACTTTGACATGGCACTGTCCAGCGCGACACTGCGCAACGAGATGGCGGCGCTGACCAAGCTGGGTCTGCTGGAGCAGCCCCACACCAGCGCCGGACGGGTGCCCAGCACACAGGGGTATCGCTACTATCTGGATCACCTGATCGAAACGCCCGACACCGCCCCCTTGAATGAGGAAGATCGCAGCCACATCGACGCGCTGTTTGCCGATATGGACGCCGAGCCGGAAAAGCTCGTTCCCGCCGCTGCCCGCAGCCTGGCCGATTTGACCGGCTGCGCCGCGGCCGCCACCACGCCGCAGGCCCCCGACCTTTGCATCGCCCACTTTGAGGTCGTGCAGGTGGGGCGCTACTCCGCCGCTGTGCTGGCCGTAACCAGTGCGGGCGGTGTGCGTACCCGCGTGGCGCGGGTGGACACAGGGCTTTCCCGCGATGATGCCGCCAGTCTGGCGCAGCTTTTGAACCGCGGGCTCACCTTTGTGGCACCGCAGGATCTCAGCCCGATGCTGACCGCCAGCATGGTGCTGGCAGCCGGGCAGCGGCTGGCCCCCGTGGTCATGGCCGCACAGGCGCTGGTCACCACCGGCAGCCAAGCCTACTTAGAGGGCGCACAGTATCTGGCAAAGATGCCGGAGGTTCGCCAGAATCTCGGTACGCTGCTGGAGATTTTTTCCGACAACAAGGTTGCGTCCGAGCTGATCCGCCCCGAAGGCGGCAAGATCACCGCCACCCTGGGCAGCGACTTAGAGCCGCCCATGCCGGGGGCCTGCATCGTCAGCAAGCGTTATCTTGCGGGCGGCGGCCTGACGGGGTCGGTGGCGCTGATCGGTTCGACCCGCATGGAATATCAACGCCTGCTGCCGATCCTTGACTACTTTGCCGCCAAGCTGGGGCAGAGCATGGCAGGGCAGGGGCTATAACAGGTAAGGAGGACCCGCAATGAGTCACGAAGAAGAAAAAAAGAACGCCGCGCAGGAGCCGGAGACCGCCGAGGTCAAGACGGAAGCCAACACCGAAGCCAAGACTGAAGCAGAAACCCCCGCCCCCGAAAAGGCGCCTAAGCACGAGAAGAAGCGTCACGAGACGGCTGCGCTGGAAGCTAAGCTGGACGCCGCCGAGAAAAAGGCCGACGACCTGAAAAGCCAGCTGCTGCGCACCGCCGCCGAGTATGACAACTACCGCAAGCGTAGCCAGCGCGAGGCTGACCAGAAATTCAACGACGGTGTTTCCCACGCCGTAACGCAGATTTTGGGAATTCTCGACACGCTGAATATGGCAGCCAACGCCGCCTGCGCCGACGACAACTACAAAAAGGGCGTGATGATGACGCTGGACAAGGCCGGGCAGGCTTTGGAAAAGCTGAACATCACCGAGATCGAAGCGCAGGATAAGCCCTTTGACCCCAACCTGATGAACGCCGTGCAGCAGGTCCCGCCGCAGGACGGGCAGGAAAGCGGCACCGTGGTGCAGGTTTTCCAGAAGGGCTACAAGATCGGCGATAAGATCATTCGCCACGCCACCGTTGTGGTGGCCGAATAAAGCCTGACCGGGCCGTAAGGCCCGTTCACATAAATTCAAAAATTATTCACCGTTTTCAAAGCAGATTTGAAGGGAGTTTTATAGTATGAGCAAAATCATTGGTATTGACCTTGGTACCACCAATAGCTGTGTTGCCGTTATGGAAGGCGGCGACCCCGTAGTTATCGCCAACGCCGAGGGTGCCCGCACCACCCCGTCCGTTGTCGGCTTCACCAAGACCGGCGAGCGCCTGGTTGGCCAGGTTGCAAAGCGTCAGGCCATCACCAACCCCGAAAACACCATCTCCTCCATCAAGCGTGAGATGGGCACCGCAACCAAAGTTCATGCCGGCGGCAAGGAGTACACCCCTGAGGAAATCAGCGCTATGATCCTGTCCAAGCTGAAGGCCGACGCCGAGGCTTATCTGGGCGAGTCTGTCACCGAGGCCGTCATCACCGTGCCCGCTTACTTCAACGACAGCCAGCGTCAGGCCACCAAGAACGCAGGTACCATTGCCGGCCTGAACGTCAAGCGTATCATCAACGAACCCACCGCCGCCGCTTTGGCCTACGGTGTGGATAAGGAAACCGACCAGAAGATCATGGTTTACGACCTGGGCGGCGGCACCTTCGATGTCTCCATCATTGAGATGGGCGACGGCGTTACCGAGGTTCTGGCCACCAACGGCGATACCCGTCTGGGCGGCGATGACTTCGACCAGCGCATCATCGACTGGATGGCAGAGGACTTCAAGCGCGAGAACAACATCGACCTGCGTCAGGACAAGATGGCTGCCCAGCGCCTGAAGGAAGCTGCCGAGAAGGCCAAGATCGAGCTGTCCAGCGCCACCACCACCAACATCAACCTGCCCTTTATCACCGCCGACGCCACCGGCCCCAAGCATCTGGACATGACGCTGACCCGCGCCAAGTTCAACGAGCTGACCGCCGATCTGGTCGAGCGCACCATGACCCCCGTCCGCAAGGCTCTGGCCGA
>USNZ01000151.1 GCA_900556255.1 uncultured Oscillospiraceae bacterium | reverse complement strand
CGGCAATGCAGCCGTCGATGTACTCGCCGTCGTTCTGGAAGTCGATGCAGAAGATGGGCTTGCCGCCGGTGAAGCCGCGGATCTCGCGCACGCGCTTGACCATGTACTCGCGCTGCTCGGCGTTGAGCATCAGGTCGACGTTGGCGCCGTCACCGATGGGCATATAGTGGAAGTACCAGTTAAAGCGCACACCGTGGCTGATGAGCATATCCATAAACTCATCGCTGGTAACGGCCTTGTAGTTGGCGCTGGTGTAGCAGATAGAGGTGCCGAACAAAAGCCCGTTCTGCTTCATCAGATCCATGGCGTGCATAACACGCGCGTACACGCCGGGGCCGCGGCGGTCGTCGGTGGCATCACCGATGCCCTCAATGGAGATAAAGAACGCCATATTGCCGACTTCCTTGACACGGTCGCAGAACGCCTGGTCGATCAGGGTGCCGTTGGTGAACAGGTGGAAGACGGAATTCTGGTGCTTGGCAGCCAGCTTGAACAGATCCTCCTTGCGGCAGGTCGGCTCACCACCGGTGCACATGTACCAGTGGATGCCCAGTTCCTCGCCCTCGGTGACGATGCGGTCCATATCCTCAAAGCTCAGGTTCAGGCGGTTGCCGTACTCGGCAGCCCAGCAGCCCTTGCAGTGCAGGTTGCAGGCGGAGGTGGGGTCAAACAGCAGGATCCAAGGCATATTGCAGTCGTACTTTTTGCGCAGCTCCATAACATAGTTGTAGCCGGCGAACATACCCTCGTACACAAGGTTCAGGGTATTCATCTTCAGGATATGGGGGTCGATCTCATTGATGGCGTTGTAGGCATACTGCATCCACTTGCCGTTGGGGTCGGACACAAAGGCGCGAACCTTATCCCAGTCTGCATCGGGGTAGCGGTGAGCCAGCAGGGGCTGGGCCATATTGACCAGCTTGACGGCCTGTTCGGCCATTTTTTCAGGGCCTTTGCCGCGCACGGCCTTGATGGCACTGTCAATGGCAGCGCTGAAAGCGGCGCGCTCGGCGGCATGGACAATTTTATTCATCGGCATAATTGGTTGCTCCTTTTTTCGTTCGATGGGCGGATTTGCTTCAATAACCTTATTGTAAGCTTTTGGGGCAAAAAGAATATAGGCAAATGGCGGGGTTTGTTCAAGTTTGACGATGCGGTGCGGGATAAACTGTACAAATTGACAAAAATGTCCAAGGTGCACGGGGCGAAAAAATCATTTGCATAGTGCGCATAAGTTGTGATATAATGAGGAAAAATTACACTTTGGGAAGGAGAAACGTCTGCTATGCCCCGATCCAACCAGACCAAGCGCCTGCTGGCCCAAAGCCTGCAGGAGATCATGGCCACGACCCCGCTGGAAAAAATTTCGGTCAACGATATTGTGGATCACGCCGGTGTGGGCCGCAACACGTTTTACTACCATTTTGAGGATAAGTACGATCTCGTAAACTGGTATTTCCAGAACGGCATTACGGGTTTTCTTGTCGAGCGCTCGGCGTACAGCAGCTGGGACGCCATGCTGGACGCCATTGTGGATTACTTAGAGCAAAACAAGGTGTTTTACTGCAATGCCCTTGCCTACAACGGGCAGAACAGCCTGCAGGAATATGTGTTTGAGTATCTCTGCTCCATTTTCCGCCAGCGCGCCAAGGAGATAATGCCTGCCGCCACGCCCGACCAGTGCCTGAATGTGGGCCGCTTTTACGCGGGCGCGCTGATGGGCGTGCTGATCCCTTGGGCACTGGGCGGTATGAAAACAAGCATTATGCGCTCGCCCCAGTGGGCGGATATGCTGCCCGAAAAGCTGGTCAAGGATCTGCGCGACAGCGTGGCAAAATGAGTATAACAAAAAAACTGCTTTCTGTTTGTCGAAAAAAGACAAACGGAAAGCAGCTTTTTTATTGCGGTAACGTGTTAAAAGCGGGTACCCAGCGGGAAGGTGTACCCCTCCGGCAGGTGCTTGCCCAGCACTGCATACTCGGAAATGTGGCGGTTGAGGTAAGCAATGTCTCCCTCCCAGTCCAGCATCAGAACGGGCAAACCGGTTTCCAGACGACCCGCCACAATGCCGCTGCGCAGCTGTTTGGAGGTTTCGGGCGTGACGTCCCCACGGCGGGAAATCATGCAGAACAGCGATTCCTGCGCGATGCTCTCGACCCAGACGGGCTGCAGGATACTGTCGATCTCGTCCTCCCCTGCCTGTACGGTCAGCATATACATCATACGGTGCTTTTTCAGGGCGCGGGCGGCAAGGCAAGCCTCGGGCGTCAGCTCCGGTGTGTGCAGCAAGGGCAGTACGACGATGTTCATACAGGGCAAAAGTGCCTTGATGCAGGAGGCGGTCAGGGTTTCCGGCTCTGCCAAAATGCCAAAGACACTTTCGGGGTTGGCCAAGGCCAGTGCGGCGGCATCGGCGGGGTTGCCGCGGGTGGCGTCCAGCACCCAGACATAGCTGCCCTGTTTGGCAGCGGCGGGTACCAGATCGGCCAGCGCGGCATCGCCGCACTGTGCGATCTGCACCCAGGAGAACGGCTTGCGGTCGGTGTCGGCCTGTACCTTCATCTTGCTGGCACCGTAGATCAACCCGCCGAAGCCCAGGTTGACACCCACAGTGCAGATGCGGTCATCGTCTACCGAATCCAGCAGGTTGTGGATCATTGAGTAATAGCAGCTGTCGGTGCGCTGCAAAGCTGCCTGTGCGCAGGCGAAAAAATCCTTTTGCTGTGGCTTTTTTGCCAGTGCGGCACACATGTCCACATAGTTGCGCAGCTGGCGAAATCCCCCGCGGCGGATATCCCCCACGGCGCGGTGGGCAAGGGTCAAGGTAAAGCTGCGTGTGCTGCTGTACTCCATGGCCATAAAACGGTCACTCTCTTTCCTTTGGTCTTGCAATCAGTATAGCACAGGGCGGTGAAAATCCGCCATATACAAAAAGTCGTATTTGTTTTACTTCAGCTCCACAACGGTGACACCGCTTTCGCCTTCGCCGTAACGCCCGGAACGGAAACTCTTGACGGCCTTGTGGGTGCGCAGATGCTTTTGAATGGCGGTGCGCAGCGCACCGGTACCGTTGCCGTGGATGATATACAGTGT
This sequence comes from uncultured Oscillospiraceae bacterium, assembly GCA_900556255.1. GTDB lineage: Bacteria > Bacillota > Clostridia > Oscillospirales > Ruminococcaceae > Gemmiger. The sequence continues at coordinate 741 of USNZ01000151.1, read as the reverse complement.
GTGCTGAGCGCGCAGCATACCGCTGTCCAGAAATTTGTCGACTTCGTTCAGCGCTTCGTCCACCGTGTAGCCCAGCAGGTTCAGTTCCATGCTGGTTTTGCGGCTGCTGTCCAGCTGCACGCGGGAGCTGTTGCGGCGGGGCTGCGGCGCGGGGCGCTTGTCCATTTTTGCGGGGGCGCACAGGCCGGAAAGCGGCACCTTGGTTTTCATGATACCGGCGCGCACCTCCACCATGCCGCTGCGGTCAGGGCGCGCGGTGACGGTGGCCAACTGGTTCAGCTCGGCGATCATAACCTCCTGCCCGATCTGCACGTCTTTTAACGGTACAAAATCGCGGGCGGCCTGGGGCTTGGCGGCGGTCTTTTTCAAAAGCCCCTCGGTATCCTTGCGGGCAATTTCCCGGGCGCGCACGGCGCGCTGGGCGGCGCTGGTTTTTTCGTCCTTTTGGATGCGGCGCAGTTCATCGGTGAGATTGTACGCCTCGTTCTGCACGTTCTGCACAAGCTCGTTGGCGCGGCGGCGGGCGTTTTCCAGCTCCTCCTGCCCTTGGCGGGTCAGCTCGTCGCGCTTTTTCTCGGCACTTTCCAGTGCATGTTCGGCGTAATAGCGCGCTTTTTCGGCATCGTCCTGCGCTGCCTTGAGCTGCAATTTCAAATCGTCCAGCTGGGCAAGGACGCTGTCCAGCCGCTTGTCGTCGTTGGACATGTGGCTGCGGGCGGCGTCGATGATGTTCTGCGGGAT
>USNZ01000150.1 GCA_900556255.1 uncultured Oscillospiraceae bacterium | reverse complement strand
CGTTTTCACGGTAGCTCATCACGGCAAAGCCGACCATCTGGGCGCAGCAGCCCGCCACGGCGGCACCGCCCGCCAAGCCGGTCAGGCCCAGCGCAGCGCAGATAGCGGCGCTGGAGATGGGCAGCGTCAACGCAACACCCACCAGAACAGAAACCACAATGCCCATCAGCAGGGGCTGCAGCTCGGTAGCCCACATGATGACACTGCCCACGGCGCTGGCAGCCCTGCCGATGGCGGGGGCAAACAGCACACTCAAGCCGGTGCCGACCAAAATGGTAACGGCGGGGGTGACCAGAATATCCACCTTGGTCTCCTTGCTGACAAGTTTGCCGACCTCGGCGGCGACGATGGCAATCAGGTACACCGCCAGGGGGCCGCCTGCGCCGCCCAATTCATTGGCTGCACCGCCCACGGCAATCAGGCTGAACAACACCAGCTGCGGTGCATGCAGTGCATAGCCGATGCTGGCAGCCATGGCGGGGCCTGCCACGGCGGCGGCATAGGTACCGGCAGTGACCAAAAACGCAAGACCCAGCTGCTGGCCCAGCGTCTTGATGATGGTGCCGATCAGCAGGCTGGCGAAAAGCCCCTGCGCCATGGCACCCATGGCATCAATGCCATAGCGGTGTGCGGAAACCACAACGTCCTTGCGCTGTAAGAATCCCTTCAAATTTTCCATGCATTCTTCCTCTTTCCGAACCCTTTTGGCAGGCTCATTGCCTGTAATTATATCACGATGTTGCGTAAAAGACAAGTTAGGGCCATTGAAAAAAGCCCGCGGATGCGTTAAAATAATATAGTCATTTTGTACATATTATAAAGGAGTTCCTATGGATAACCGTTCTGTTTCGCGCCGTGTGCGGTTTTCAGCCGCGTTGTGCTACGTCAGCGTATTGATTTTGATCCCCGCCTGTACGCAATCCCGCAAGGATGACTTTGTTAAGTTCCACTTAAATCAAGGCTTGGTCGTGCTGGCGCTGGCCACCGTCTGCGGTGCCGTCTCTCTGCTGCCCTATTGCGGGGAGCTGGGCCTGACATTGACCCTGCTGGTGGATGCCCTGTCGCTGGTGGGGCTGGTGCAGGCACTGCGCGGGTATATGACCCCGCTGCCGTTGGTGTCATATATCACAAGGAATTTCCACCCGTTTGGGTAAAGAAAAAGCCGCATCCCGTTTTTGTGGGATACGGCTTTTTTCGTATGTACGGCCTTTCGGTCACTCGGTTTTCAGGTGATACGGCGCAAAGGCGTTGCTGCCGTCAGGCACCGCCGTGACGGTTTTTCCCGTTTGCTCGCTCAAATAGCTGCACAGCGCGTCAATGCCGTGGTAATCCACATACACATCGCTGCGGTCAACGGCATCCCGCAGGGGGTTCGTCATGCCGTAGTTTTTCAGCGTTTGCAGATACTGCGGTGATCCGTTGTACCACCCGCCCTGCATTACAATGTTCGAGAAAAATCCCTTTTCCCGCGGCTGCCAGACAAGGTAGCCGTTGATTTCTGTCGTCTTTTCGCCGGACAGCAGGTATAGATGTTCCTTGTCGGCGGCCATAGCCGTCAGGTATTCCTCCTCGCCCTGTGCCAGCTGCTGCAAAGCCTGCCTGCTCGCTGTCAGGCCGTGATAGGTCGGCACAGCAATGGCCAGCGTCACCGCTGCTGCCGCCGCAAGCGCCCATGTACCGCGCTTTGCAGCCATCTGGTTTTCTTTATCCCTATGGGCAAGGCCCGCCGCCGCAAAAACCGCTGCGCCCAACATGAGCGATATCTCGACCCATTCGGGCAGACGGTTGACATAACACAGCAGCAACATCTCCGCCGCGGTCACACCTGCGGCCCACAGCACACCGCCGGGGTGCCCGCTTGCCACAGCAAGCCCCAGGCACAAAAGCAGCATCAGCGCTGTGCCTCGGCCGTACAGGCTGCTGCCCAGCGCACGGATATGCCCGCCCAGCGCCTTGACCGCACTTGTCAGGCCGTAACCGTGGATACGGCCGCTGATTTCCTGCAGCCGCTGCGGCGTGAAATTCTCGGTATCATAAAAATCCCAGCGCAAAAGCTGGGTGTACTCGGCATCGGTCACGCCGATGTCAGCCGGTGTGTTTTCCTCACCCAAAAAGTTGCACTTAAAATCGCTGAATTCCGTGCGGGCCGCGTTGTATTGCAGGTAGGCCGCCCAGTCGGGGTCAGCCAGGTAGGCCGCGCGGTCAACCAGCTTTGCCCCAAACACCAAGCAGAACATGGCCGCTGCCACAGCCAACGCCCGCTTTTTTTCTGGTTTGTCCAGTCGGATAAACCTCTGCAGCAAGACCCAGGCCGACAAGCCTCCCACGGCAAAAAACATATCAAACCGCAGCATGGCCCCCAGCAGCACCAGCGCCAGCCCCAACAGGTTGGCGCTGTTTCTTTTGCCCAGGTTTTCCAGCAGAACCACCAGACCTGCGCACAGCGCCACCGCCGCCGTCTGGGTATACTGAATACGGAACAGCACATTTGCCCCAAAGGCAGCCATCATCGCCACGGCCAGCACCGCGCCCCGAAGGCGTCCGAAGTGCCGTATGCCGTAGTAGGTCAGCACCGCCGTGCCTGCATACAGCAGCCCCACCTGAGACAGCGCAAACCAGTTCAGGCTGTCGTTCAGGCATTGCAGCCCCCGCAGCAGCCAGCCGTACAATAGATTTACATACACCAGATGCACACGATCCGTCCCGTAGGCACCAAACGCAATGTTGGAAAGTATCGCGTCGTCGTTGGTTCTGTACCAAACGCCCCAAACCCCAATGACCACCGCAAAAAACACGGCGGTCAGGGCGCAGCTCAGGGCGGCATCCTGTTTTTGATTGTTTGTCATTTTAACCACACAATCCGCAAATACAGTAGCACCGCGGTGTAGGTCACATCGCGGTGCTGCGTAATAGCCATTTTAATTTTTACTGCACCATCATGTCGGCTGCCTTGTACAGGTCGCCGCAGCTCATGCAGACCACCAGGTCCCCCTTGCGGGCGTTCTGTCTGACCCAGTCGGCAGCCCCCTGCAGGCCGTCGACCACCACGCTACCGGGCAGCTTGGCGGCCATGTCCTCGCTCTTGACGCTGCCGTCGTCAGCCTCGCGGCCGCCCATAACAGGCAGCAGCACGACCTCGTCGGCCTCCTTCAGAACCTTGACAAAGTCATCCATCAGCATCTTGGTGCGGCTGTAAGTGAACGGCTGGTGCACAGCGATAACGCGGTCATAGCCCAGTTCCTTGGCGGTAGCCAAGGTGGCGGCCATCTCGGTGGGGTGATGGGCGTAATCGTCCACGATCACGGCACCGTTGCACTCGCCCTTGATCTCAAAGCGGCGTCCTGTACCGTGAAATTCCTTGGCGGCGCGCACGGCGTCCTCGGGTTTCAGGCCCAGCGGGCGCACACAGCAGCACATGGCCAAAGCGTTATAAATGTTGTGATAGCCGGGCACACCCAATTCGATGTGGGCAAAGAAATCCCCCAGTTCGGTGACGTCAAAGGCATAAAAACCGGGCTTATACTCCACAATATTGACAGCACGGAAACGAGCCTCCTCGCGGATACCGAAACTCAGCACCGGGCGGTCGATGGTGTTGACGACGTCCAGCGTATTGCGGTCGTCCATGTTAAAGACCACCGTGTGGGACAGCAGGGCAAACTTCTGGAACGCCAGCTTCAGCTGACCCATGGTGCCGTAGTATTCCAGGTGGTCGTTATCGATGTTCAAAATCACGCCGACCGCGCTGGTCAGGTGCAAAAACGTCTCGTGATACTCGCAGGCCTCAATGACCACACTGCTGCCGCTGCCGGCCTTGCCGTAGCCGCCGATGAGGGGCAGCTTGCCGCCGATGACCGCAGC
>USNZ01000149.1 GCA_900556255.1 uncultured Oscillospiraceae bacterium | reverse complement strand
AAGTCACCGATCAGCAGGTTGGAGCCGCCGCCCAGCATACGGCTGATAATAAAGGTAGAAACGGCGGGCACAAACACCTGCGTAATGCCGGTGGCAATGCCGGGGCCAGTCAGGGGCACCAGCACACGCCACAAAATCTGCCAGACATTGCAGCCAAGGTCCTGCGCCGCCTCGATGATGGAATCATCAATTTTGGTCATTGCCGTGTAAATCGGCAGGATCATAAAGGGCAGGTAGTTGTACACCATGCCCAGCACCACCGCGCCGGAGGTGTTGATCATCGTAAAGGGGCCAAGGCCAAACAACCCGAAAAATTTATTGATCAGGCCGTTCTTTTCCAGCAGGGTCATCCACGCATAAGTGCGCAGCAAAAAGTTCATCCACATCGGCAGCATGACCAGCATCAGCATAATGTGCTGCTTGTTGGCGCGCAGACGGGACAGAAAATACCCCACGGGGAACGCCATGACCAGACAGATAACAGTAGAAATCGCCGCCAGAATCAAGCTGCGCATAAACACACTTGTGTACCGCCCAATCTGGGTTAGGTTTTCGAGGGTGAACTGTCCTTCGGAGTTGGTCAGGGCATACCACACCACGATAAACAGGGGCACGACGATAAATATCCCCATCCACAGCAGGTAAGGCCCTGCCAGCCAGCGGGAGGCTTTGGACTTGAGCATTGCTTACACCTCCGAGCGCTTCATGATATGAATTTCGTCGGGTCCGATGTTCATACCGATCAGCTCGCCCGGCACACTGGCCTGGGTGGAGTGGATCAGCCACTCGTAGCCTTCGACGTCAACGTGCATCTCAAAGTGAACGCCCTTAAAGATGACCTCACGCACAAGCCCCGTCAGCATACCGATGCTCGGCGGCACGATCTGCACGTCCTCGGGGCGGATAACGACCTTGACAGGCTCATTGGTTTTGAAGCCGCGGTCCACACAGGTAAAGTCATGCCCGCCGAAGTTGACCAAGAAGTCCTTGAGCATCACGCCGTCCACGATGTTGGAATCCCCGATAAACTGTGCCACAAAGGCATTTTGCGGTTCGTTGTAGATATCCTGCGGCGAGCCGATCTGCTGGATATTGCCGCCGGACATAACCACGACCGTATCGGACATGGTCAGCGCTTCCTCCTGGTCGTGGGTAACATACACAAAGGTAATGTTCATCTCACGCTGCAGGCGCTTAAGCTCCAACTGCATTTCCTTGCGCAGCTTTAAGTCCAGCGCGCCCAAAGGCTCGTCCAGCAGCAGCACGCGGGGCTGGTTGACCAGACTGCGGGCGATCGCAACGCGCTGCTGCTGACCGCCCGAAAGCTGGTAGATGCTGCGGCGCTCGTAGCCCTTCAGACCTACGATCTCCAGCATTTCCAGCACCTTGGGGCGGACCTCCTCCTCCGGCAGCTTTTTCAGCCGCAGACCGAACGCCACGTTCTCAAACACATTCAAATGCGGGAACAAGGCATATTTCTGGAACACCGTATTCACCGGGCGCTTGTACGGCGGCAGGTCGGCAATATCCTTGCCGTCAAAAAAGACATTGCCGGACTTCGGCGTGACAAAACCGGCAATTACACGCAGAGTCGTTGTTTTACCACAGCCGGAGGGGCCAAGGAAGGTAACAAACTCTTTGTCGTGAATGTCCAGCGAAAGCCCGTCAAGGACCTTTTGCCCGTCAAACTCTACAACAATGTCTTTCAGCGATACGATACAATTTTCATTCATTTTTACTGCATCCCCCTTTGCGGAATTTCCAGCCGAACCCCTGCAAAGGGCGCCCGGCGGGTCAGTGCCTATTATGCCGCCCCGCAAAGGTTTGTTACACGGAAAATCCGCTACAGCAGCACATACAACACCAATGTGTCAAGGCAGAGATATTTGCCCTTGTGGCGAAACAGCACAATTCACGCCTTACGGCTTAAGCGCTGCTGTTTCGCGCCAGATGCACACATACACATTCATTATAAGGGATGAGAAATGTTTGTCAACCGTATTTCACCCAAAAACACTTATTTTTTGAACATTTTGTGAAGAAGTCCATTTTATAAGAAAAGTACCCCTGTATCCGCTTTGCATTTTGCAGCGCCTTGTGGTATACTTTTGTCAAAATTCAAAATTCGGCAAGGGGGATTTTGTATGCCGCAGCCTATGACCACCTACACCAAAAAATTCACCGTATATCGTCACGATGGCGACCACCGCGGTCTTGTTAAGCCCGGTGCCTTGCTGCGCTACGCCCAGCAGATCGCCACCGTACACGCCGAAGCCGTGGGGCTGACCGATGAGGTCTACGCCGCCACCCACACTGCCTTTGTGCTGGCCAAGCTGGCCCTGCACATCACCCGCACGCCCAAGGTGGACGAGGAGCTGACTGCCGTCACCCAGCCCGAGTCCTGCAAGCGCGCGGTGAACAAGCGCATCACCCGCTTTCTGGATGCCGCCGGGCAGGAGGTTGCCGTAGTTGACAGCCGCTGGGTGCTCATCGACACCGAAAAGCGCATCATCCTGCGCAAGCATCCGCCGGAATTTCAGGATTTCTGGGCGTCCGATGTTCCCTTTGAGCTTCCCTTAAAAATGCAAAAGCCCGCCCCCGAAAGCTGCACCTCGCTGGGGCAGCGCACCGCCGGATACAGCTATTGCGATATGAACGGGCATATGAACAACACCCGCTATGTGGACATCATCTGCGACGCCTTGCCGTGGTCGGTGTGGGACACTGCGCAGCTGCGCGATTTGCGCATTTTCTACCACCGCGAGGTTCCCCGCGGGGAGAGCTTTGCCTTGTCCTGCCTGCAAACCGAGGATAACCGCTGGTATTTCAGCGGCGAACGCGACGGCAAAAGTGCCTTTGAGGCGGAAATGGTTTTTGGCTGATTTCTCGTTATTTGCTTAGATTTTCTACATAAATCCCTGTTATGCTGTTCCTGTAATCACAGAAAGGGGATTTATTCTATGAAACAACGCACACAAAACGGACTTTCCGGCACGGCACTTAAAACCATCGCCTTGGTGCTGATGCTGCTGGATCACATCCACTACTTTTTTGAATTTACCGGTCTTGTACCCGTCTGGTTCAGTATGCTGGGGCGGCTGGCTGCACCGCTGTTTTTGTTCTGCACGGTCGAGGGCTTTGCCCACACCCACGACCGCAAGCGCTATATTTTGCGTATCTGGCTGTTGGGCGCCGCCATGGGCACCGTGGAATTTTTTATGATATTCGCAGGTGCGCTGCGCCGCGGGGACGATTTTTACCCCCAAAACGCCATCTTTCTGGCACTGTTCTGGCTGTGCCTTGTCTGGCAGGGCATCGACTGGCTGCGCCAGAAAAGGTGGCTGCCCGGTCTTGCCGCCGTGCTTGGGCCCATCGTGTGGCCGTTTATCGTAGCGGGCATCCTGACAGCATTCCCGCAGATCTCCCAGGCCCCCGTAAGCTCCTCTTTGTTTGCTTATCTCATCACCGCCGTGCTTCCGATGTGGTCCACCATCACGGACGGCGGGTGGTCTTTCCTGCTGGGCGGCATTTTGCTGTATGCACTGTACAACCACAAAACGCTGCGTCTGCTGGCATGGGCGGGGATGTCCTTTTTGGGCGATTTCCTTTTGGTCTATCTGCAGGTGCGCAGACTGCCGGATTTCACCTTTGCGCAGATGTTCACCGTGTATTATGAGTGGCTGGGCATTTTTGCCGTTGTGCTGATGCTGCTGTACAACGGCAAGCGCGGCAGGGGATGCAAGCCGCTGTTCTATATTTTTTACCCGGCACACGTCTACATTTTGTACGCACTGTCCTGTTTGGCCTATACGCTGACGTTGTAAAAAGGAGAGGGTATCATGGCGAATATTCTGGCTGTTGATGATGAGCGCGACCTTTGCGCGCTGATAAAAACCACGCTGGAACGCGATGGG
>USNZ01000148.1 GCA_900556255.1 uncultured Oscillospiraceae bacterium | reverse complement strand
CGGACGACACCCTGATTAACAGTCAGGTGCTCTAACCAACTGAGCTATGGGGCAACATCTGCTGTCTCAATGACAGCTTAATTATTATAACAATGTTGGATGGTTTTGTCAACAGATTTTTTTCATTTTCTGTATTTTTTGCGTCAGGCGTCGGGCTGACCCTCCAAAACGCACAGCTGCGCCAGCGTGACACCGTCCACATAGCGGTTGATGGTATCGTTCAGGCCGGCCCAGAAATCCAGTGTATAGCATTGGCAGCGGCGCGGGCAGTCCACCCCCGCCCCCAGGCAGGGTATGGCGGTCAGCTCGCCCTCGACTGCGCGCAGGATCTCCCCGGCGGTGATATCCTCGGCCGGGCGCAGCAGACGGTAGCCGCCCTGTGCGCCGCGCACACTGCCCAAAAGGCCGGCTTTGCTCAGCGGCGTGACGATTTGTTCCAGATACTTTAAGCTGATGCCCTGGGCATCGCTGATTTCTTTTAACGGTACAAGGTCCTTGGGGTGGTTGGCCAGCTCTACCATAAGGCGCAGGGCATAGCGGTCACGGGTCGAAAATTTCATAGCGGGTCGTTCTCCTCACAGTGGTAATACAATTATCATACCATGTTTGTAGGAAAATGCAACCCCCTGCGCGTCTTTTCCACCGAGTTTGTACAAAACGGCAAAATTCACGGCTTTACCGTTTTGGGTGTTGACAACGGCGGCAAATGGGTCTATACTACCCACATAGAAACCAAACAGCAACACATTCTTGAGGAAAGGAGTACAGACCTATGATCCGCAGCAGCTCTATGATGATGTGCATGTGCAGTGTGCCTCGGCAGCCTGTGCTTACTTTCCTGTGCGCAAAACGCGCGTAAACAGGATTTGCAGCGGGGTGCCGGGCAGCCGGTGCCCCGCTTTTTTGCTGATTGCGTTTGATTTTAAGGGGAGGAACTTGTAATGGAAAGAGGAACCATCTACAAACAGCCCGGTGTGCGAATGTGTCGTGGGTAAGAGGGACCCCCGCCGCCAACACACCGAAATGTACAAAACACAACATGACATACTGTAAGGAGTTTTTTATTATGAAAAAGTTGCTTTCTGCCGCCCTTGCCGCATCCCTGACCCTGAGCCTGGCCGCCTGCGGTTCTGCCGCATCCTCTGCCCCCGCTTCTTCTGAGGCTGCCTCCGCATCTTCCGAGGCCGTTTCTTCCGAGGCCGCTTCTTCCGCCGCCGAGAGCACCAATGACCTCGCCGGCACCAAGCTGGTGGTCGCCGCCTCCCCCACGCCCCACGCCGAGATCCTGGGCGTCGCCAAGGAGATCCTGGCCGAGCAGGGCATCACGCTGGACATCAAAGAATTCAGCGACTACGTCCAGCCCAACCTCGTCACCGAAAACGGCGAGGTGGACGCCAACTACTTCCAGCACACCCCCTATCTGGAGAGCTTCAACGCCGAGAACGGCACCCATCTGGTCAGCGTAGGCGCCATCCACTACGAGCCGTTCGGCATCTACCCGGGCAAGAGCAATGACCTGGCCAACATTGCCGACGGTGCCACCATCGCCGTTCCCAACGACACCACCAACGAGGCCCGCGCCCTGCAGCTGCTGGCCGCACAGGGCATCATCACCGTGCGCGAGGGTGCCGGCCTGACCGCCACCGTCAACGACATTGAGGAGAACCCCCACAACGTCAAGATCCAGGAGATCGAGGCCGCCCAGCTGCCCCGCACCGTGCAGGACGTTGACTTTGCCGTCATCAACGGCAACTACGCCATCGAGGCAGGCTTCTCCGTCGGCAAGGACGCCCTTGCCACCGAGGACGCTTCCTCTGAAGCTGCCCAGACTTACGCCAACGTGCTGGTCGTAAAAGAGGGCAACGAGAACGACCCCGCCATTCAGGCACTGCTGGCCGCTTTGCAGAGCGACAAGGTGCGCGACTACATCAACGAAACCTATGACGGCGCCGTTGTGCCCATCTTCTGATTTCTGCCGAAAAACTGCGGCAAATCGGGAAAATCCGATAAAAGGCTTGCATCCGGGCGAAATATAAGGTAAAATCAATAGCGAGTGGGTCTTTGCGGCCCATTCGCTATCTTTGTAAGTGAGGAAGATTCCCAATGATCGAACTGCAACACCTGACCAAGCGCTTTACCACCCAAGGCGGCACGGTCGTAGCGCTGAACGATATCAACCTGACCATTCGGGACGGCGATGTGTACGGCATCATCGGCATGTCCGGCGCAGGTAAATCCACGCTGGTACGCTGCATCAACATGCTGGAGCGCCCCGATGAGGGCAGCGTCACCGTCAACGAGCACCGCATGGAGACCCTGACCCCCGCCGGGCTGCGCGCCGCGCGGCGGGAGATCACAATGATTTTTCAGCAGTTCAACCTGCTGATGCAGCGCACCTGCCTGCGCAATATCATGTTCCCGATGGAACTGGCCAAGGTACCCAAGGACAAGGCCGAGGCCCGCGCCCGCGAGCTGCTGGCGCTGGTCGGCCTGCCCGATAAAGCCGATGCCTACCCGGCCCAGCTTTCCGGCGGGCAGAAGCAGCGCATTGCCATTGCCCGTGCGCTGGCCACCGACCCCAAGGTGCTGCTGTGCGACGAGGCCACCAGCGCCCTGGACCCCAACACCACCCACGCTATTTTGGAGCTGATCCGCAAGATCAACCGCGAGCTGGGCATCACCGTGGTGGTCATCACCCACCAGATGAGCGTCGTGGAGGAAATCTGCAACCGCGTGGCGATTCTGGATCAGGGCACCGTGGTGGAGGAAGGTGACGTGCAGGAGATTTTCAGCCACCCGAAATCCGCCGCCGCCCGCCGTCTGGTCTATCCCGCCGGTGCCCCCCGCGCCGAAACGATGGACGGCTACACCACCGTGCGCGTGGCCTTCAACGGCACCCACACCACCGACAAACCGCTGGTCGCAAGCCTTGCCATCGAGTGTAACGCACTGGTCTCGATCTTGGCAGCCGACACCCGCATCGTAAACGGGCAGACCCTGGGCAGCATGCTGCTGGCGCTGCCCAACGACGAAAACCGCGAAAAAGCGCTGGATTACATCAAAAACTATCCGGGTATTACCTATGAGGAGGTGAACGGCTGATGGCAGAATTTTTTGCAGACAAGCAATGGACGACCTTTATGCAGGTGCTGCCCACCCTGCCGTTTGAAACGTGGGAGACTGTCTGGTCCACCTGTTTGGCCACGCTGCTGGCGCTGGTCATCGGCTTGCCCTTGGGCGTATGTCTTGTCACCGGCGAGAAGGACGGCGTGCGTCCCCTGCCCCGCTGGCTGATGGCGCTGCTGAACGGCCTTATCAACCTGCTGCGCAGTGTGCCGTTTTTGATTTTGATGATCATCGTCATTCCGCTGTCCCGCCTGATCGTGGGCACCTCCATCGGCACCGTGGCATCCATTGTGCCGCTGGTGATCGCGTCCTTCCCGTTTGTGTCGCGTCTGGTCGAGACCAGCATGCGCGAGGTGGACGCCGGTGTCATTGAGGCCGCACAGAGCATGGGTGCGTCGCCCCTGCAGATCATTATGAAGGTAATGATCCCCGAAAGCATGCCCAGCCTTGTGGCGAACATCACGATTGCCGCCACGACCATCATGGGCTACGGCGCCATGGCGGGCATCATCGGCGGCGGCGGTCTGGGCAAGGTGGCCATCAACTACGGCTACTACCGCTTCAACGTGGTGTTGGAATTTGTGGCCACGGCGCTGCTGGTCGTGCTGGTGCAGGTCCTGCAGACCGTCGGCACCAAACTGGCCGTCAAGTGCGACAAGAGGATCCAGAAATAAAAAGGTTCGGCACTCCGCAAGGGGTGCCGAACCTTTTTATTTTGTCGAAAAGGCAAATTTTCCAACCATTTTCATCGGCGGACATGTGCCGACGATGAAAATACCTCTAGAGCATAAAAT
>USNZ01000147.1 GCA_900556255.1 uncultured Oscillospiraceae bacterium | reverse complement strand
CTGCCCAGTCTGTTGGGCATCAAGATGGCCATCTACATGACCGACCTTGTGCAGATGCTGCCTTATGTGGTCACCATCGTGGTGCTGATCGTAGTATCCATGCGCAAGAAAAAAGAGAACCAGCCTCCCGCCCATCTGGGCCTTGCCTACTTCCGCGAGGAACGCTGATTTTTCCAAAAAACTTATGCCTGCGGCCTTCCGCAGGCATTTTTTGTTGCGCGGCGCGCGGGATGGTGCTATACTGGACGTATATTGGGAAAGTTTATGGATTTTTTAAGTAAAGAGGGGATCGCTGCCATGCAGCCGTTACAAAAAGAAAAGATTTTTTCCAACCGTCAGCTGCTGACACTGCTCTGGCCGCTGATCATCGAGCAGGCGCTGAACGTGCTGGTCGGCATGGCGGACACGATGATGGTTTCCTCGGCAGGGGAGGCCGCCATCTCCGGCGTGTCACTGGTCGATATGATCAACATGCTCATCATCACGGTGTTCGGCGCGCTGGCCACCGGCGGTGCCGTGGTCACCAGCCAGTATCTGGGCGCCAAAAAGCCGGAGGAGGCCGCCCGAAGCGCCGGGCAGCTGGTGGGGTTAAGCGCCCTGTTGGGCAGCGGCGTGGCGGTGTTCTGCCTGCTGACCCGCGCCGCTATGCTGCGGCTGCTGTTCGGCACCATTGCCGATGATGTTATGCAGGCGGCGCTGTTGTACTTTACCATCACGGCGCTGTCCTTCCCGTTTTTGGCGCTGTACAATGCGGGCGCGGCGATTTTCCGTTCCACTGGCAACAGTGCCGTGTCGATGAAGGTTTCCTTCCTTGTCAACGCCATCAACTTTAGCGGCAATGCTTTCTGCGTGTTCGTGCTGAAAATGGGCGTGGCGGGCGTGGCGGTGCCGACGCTGATTTCCCGCGCTGTGGGTGCCGTGGTCATTTTGCTGCTGGCCGCGCGGCCGGACTATATTTTGCAGATCACGCCCTACTCCGTCACCCATTTGCAGCGTTCCACCGCCAAAAACATCCTGCGCATCGGGGTGCCCTCGGCGTTTGAAAACAGCCTGTTCCAGCTGGGGCGTGTGCTGGTCGTGTCCATGATTTCGCTGTTCGGCACGGTGCATATCTCCGCCAACGCCGTGGCCAACAATCTGGACGGCGCGGGGTGTATCATCGGCAATGCCATGTGCCTTGCGATGATCACCGTTGTGGGGCGCTGTGTCGGCGCACAGGATTTTGAGCAGTGCGTCCACTACACCAAAAAGTTGATCCTGTGGGACTATGTCGCGCAAGGGCTCAGCAACGCCGCCATTCTGCTGGCGCTGAACCCCATTTTGAATCTATATACGTTAAGTGCCGAAACCCGCGCCCTGTCCGCCACGCTGGTGCTCATCCACTGCGGTATGGGCATCTTGCTCTGGCCCATCGGCTTTGTGCTGCCCAACGCCCTGCGCGCCGCCAACGATGTGCGCTTTACCATGCTGGTTTCCATCATCTCGATGCTGGTCTGGCGTATGGGCTTCAGCTGGGTGCTGTGCGTGCAGCTGGGCTGGGGCGCCCTTGGCGTATGGTGGGCGATGATCGTGGACTGGGTCTGCCGTTCGATCTGCTTTATCGCCCGCTTTGCAAGCGGCGCGTGGAAAAAACAGGCCGCCCGAAAGCTGGCTGCCTGATACTGGGAGGTAACTATGAAATTTATCAGCTGGAACGTCAACGGACTGCGCGCCTGCTTAAAAAAGGGCTTTGAGGAGCAGTTTAACGCGTTGGACGCCGACTTTTTCTGCATACAGGAAACCAAAATGCAGCCCGGCCAGGCAGATTTTGCCCCCGCCGGCTACACCGAGTACATTTACAGCGCCGACAAAAAGGGTTACTCCGGCACGGCGATCTGGGCAAAAACGCCCGCCCTGTCGGTGCGTTACGGGCTGGAGCAGGACCTGCACAACCACGAGGGGCGCGCCATCACGCTGGAATACCCCGATTTTTACCTTGTCAACCTCTATGTCCCCAACGCCCAGAACGAGCTGGCGCGCATCGACTACCGTATGCAGTGGGAGGACGACCTGCGCGCCTACCTGCAAAAGCTGGACGCCGACAAGCCCGTCATCATCTGCGGCGATTTGAACGTCGCGCATGAGGATATCGACCTGAAAAACCCCGGCCCTAACCGCGGCGCGGCGGGCTTCAGCGATCAGGAGCGCGGCAAGCTGAACGAGCTGCTAGCTGCCGGCTTCACCGACAGCTTCCGCCATCTGCACCCCACCGATACAGGGATGTACAGCTGGTGGAGTATGCGCTTTCGCGCCAGAGAGCGCAACGCGGGCTGGCGCATTGACTATTTCCTTGTCAGCGACCGCCTTGCCGACAAAATTGAAAAGGCGGATATCCTGATGCCGATTTTGGGCAGCGACCATTGCCCTGTGCTGCTGGAAATGCCGCTGTGACGTTATTTGCCGGGCGTGCGGTATTCAGACCATTTCCCCGGCGGGGTGAGGTCACCCCGCCCTACAGGGCAATAAAAATCTTTGCGCGGTAGGGGCGGGGCACGCCCCGCCCGCGGTTTTGCGGTAATTGCAATATTGCGGGTCGGTTTGTAGGGGCGGCATATATGCCGCCCGTTGCAGCCTAATGGTAATTGCAAAGTTACGGGCAAACCGCCCGGGACGCAACTATGCGTCCCCTACAAACCCACCAAAGATTTCCCATCTTTTCTCTTAAAAAATATCCCCCGCGTTGCAAAAAACGGCGCGGGGGATTCGTATTCATATACAGAAGGCAACAAACAAAGGAGGTGTGGGGACTGACAAACGAAGAATTTACCGGGCTGATGCAGCAGTATCAACGGCTTGTCTACACCGTTTGCCTGCAATTTGTACATAACCCCCACACCGCCGAGGATCTGACGCAAGACACCTTCTTATCTGCGTTTTCCGCCATTGACCGCTGCGAGCCGCAGTACTACAAGCAGTGGCTGGTGCGCGTGGCGGCCAACAAATGCAAGGATCACCTCAAAAGCGCGTGGGTGCGCCGGGTCGAGGCACCGGGTGACGATGCCATGCCGGAACCGTCCACATCCCCCGGCAGCGACAACGGCGACCCCGCCGAGCAGCTCGCCAACCGCGCGGGTGCCGAGGAACTGGCAGAGCTGGTACGTGCCCTGCGCGAGCCTTACGGGCGCATCGCCGTGCTGTATTTTTTGGAACATAAAGAAACCGCCGAGATCGCCGCGCTGGTGGGACGCCCGCCCGCCACGGTAAACAGCCAGCTATGGCGCGCAAAAAATCTTTTGCGACAGCAAATTTTGGAAAGGAGACAGAGGGAATGAGCCTGTTTTTTGACAACAATAAACTCTTTGATGCCGAAGGGCATCTGACCGATGACGGCTTGTACGCCTTAAAGGACGGCACACTGGATGACCTTGGCGCTTTGGAAGCTGCCGAGCATCTGACCTTCTGCGATTATTGCTTACTGCGCTACACGGCGCTGATCGACGCCGCGCCGGAGTGCCTGAAAACCCCCATGCGCGACCTGATCCCGCAGGTGCAAAACCTGATGCGTCTGCGCCGTTTCCGCATTATGACAAACCGCTATGTTTCCACTGCCGCCGCCGTGGCGCTGGCCTTTATGATGTGGCGCTGCATTTCCATCGGCGCGGTGGACATCACCGTGCCGCAGCTGAACCAGGCAACCGAGCCGCGCCCCAGCTTTGGGCAGACCGTCAGCACCGTGGTGGGGGGCTTTTACAAAAGCCTTGACAACGCTTACCGAGATTTCACCCTTGTCGCACAAAGCGGCATTGACCAATTAAAAACACAGAACGGCAGCACGACTGCCAAGGGGGACTGATTCCATGAAAAAGAACGCATTACTGACCTTTATTTTCGCCTGCATCCCCGGCGCGGGGCAGATGTACTACGGCTATATGCAGCGCGGGCTGGCGTTT
>USNZ01000146.1 GCA_900556255.1 uncultured Oscillospiraceae bacterium | reverse complement strand
GGCCATAGGCCGCCCCCCCTGTGTTTGCTCTATATCCGTTTTTGTCAGGCTTTCTTTTTGATAAACCGTCCCAGCAGCTTATCCAGCATACTGAAAATCTCGCGCAGGTTCAGCGCGCAGACCGCCGCCGTGATGACAATGACCGGCAGCACCCAATGCTCGACATTGAACATAAACCAGATTTCGCCCAGCACCAGGGCCAGGTTCAAAAGCAGCCACGCGGGGTGGAAGTCCATATCCAGCAGGCCGCGCGTGGAGTAGGCGCGCAGGATAAACACCAGCATCAGGCTGATAAAGCTGGCGGGGGTCACGCCCCAGGGGCCGAACCACTGAATGAACAGGTAGTTCAAAATCAGGTTGACCACCGCGCCGCACAGCATTGTGACCAGCGACCCCGTGCTGCGCTTGTACACCACATAGATGCTGTTCAAAAACTGGTTCAGGCAGGTGCACATGGAGCAGAGCGTCAAAAACGGCACAAAAGTCCATGCCTCGAAGTAGCTGGCCTTGAAGATGCGCATCATAGGCTGGCACAGCAGTATGATGCCTGCCACGCCGCAGAACATGACGCTGGCGTAAATGCGGAACACCTTGCTGAAAAACACCTGACGGTCGGCTTCCTCGGTCACGGCGGAAAGCTGCCATGCCTCGTAAAAGATGGTGCCCAGAATGGTGATGACCTGCGGCAGAAAATACCCCGCCGACAAAAGCCCCACCCAGTGGTTGCCGGTGCGCCCCTGATACCCCTCGCACAGCGCCTGCACAAAAAACATGTCGCTGGCGTTGATGATCCAAAAGCTGATGGACGCGGGGATCATGGGCAGGCAATAGCGCAGCATGTCCTTCCAAAGTGACAAATCAAACGATTTTACGTCAAAATATCGGTAGCATTTGCCGGCAAAAAAGACGAACACCATGCTGGTCAGATCCGCCATGGCGTTGGCCAGCAAAAAGCCGGTGGCGCCCATTTTGAACACCGTCAAAAATACGATGTAGTAGATCAGCAGGCTCAGCGTTGTCAGAACACCGTCCAACGCCACAAGGCGGTTGAGCAGCCGCGAACGGATAAACTGCGTGCACAGCGTGCGCAGGCAGCTTGCCAGCACGCAAAGGTACAAAAACGGCAGGTATTCGGCGGCGTTGGGTATCAGCCGAACCAGCGGCATAGCCAGCAGCAGCAGGCAGAAGCCGGCGCCGATGGTGGCCGCGCCGTTGACAAAGACGCTGTCTTTATTGACCGATTTGTCCAGGCCGAAACGAATGACCGCATACGCCACGCCGAGGCTGACAACGGGGATCAGCAGGTTGGTGGCCTGCTGCAGCAGGCTGGAAACGCCCATGATATCGGGGGTGTCCAGCGCGTAGCTGAGGTAGGGGCGGATAAAAAAGCTGAGCAGCTTGGAGCTGAAGTTGGAAATGGCAAACAGCAGGGTATTGCTCATCAGCGTTTGATATTTTTTGTGCGAAGATGCCACGGCAATGCTCCTTTATACATGGTAGGGTGGGGGATGGTTCGGGGAGGCGGAATGTCAATGAATTTAATGGGACAATCGCATATCTTCGGTAGGTTTGTAGGGGACGCATATATGCGTCCCGTGCGGTTTACCCGTTATACCGCATGATCGGGACGGCTGCGACGGGCGGCATATATGCCGCCCCTACAAGAGGTTTTCGACACACTGGCGTGTCCCCGCTACCCCATTTTCAGCAGGCGTTGGCGCTGCTTGTAATCGGGCAGCACGGCGGCCACCGCCGCCCAGAAGGCGGGGCTGTGGTCGGGGTGGGCGAAGTGGCAGAACTCGTGTACCACAACATATTCCTGCGCGGCAGGGGGCATGACACAAAGCCGCCACGCAAAGGCCAATGTGCAGGTTTTCAGGCTGCAGGAGCCCCAGCGGGTGCGCATGTCGCGCACGGCAATTTTGGGCATTTGCCCGCCCGGGCAGGTGGCCGCAAACTGTGGATAGTATGCGCGGCACAGCGCGGTCATATGGGCAAGTGCGTCCGCTTTTGGCGGTAATGCGTCGTTTTGCTGCTGCTCGGCAGCGGCGCGGCGGGCAGCGCGGGCCTGTGCGGCGCGCACCCAATCGGCGCGCGAGGCCACAAAGGCGTCCACCCATTTTACCGCCAGACGTGTGGGGGCGCTGGCGGCAACCGAGCCGTCGGCCCGCACACGCAGGTTGATGTTGCGCACCCGCCGCCGCGTCAGCGTGTAGCGGATGCCCGCAGAGACCCGCTGTTCTGCCATACAAACCCCTTTCGTTTTGAACATTGTACTCGCTTTTTTTGCATTATGCAAGCGGAATTATCGCCGCAGACTTTGCACATACTGGCGCGGGGTCTGGTTGTACTCCGCCTTAAAGGCGCGGTAAAAGTTGGCGTAATCGCCAAAGCCGCAATACTGGCAAACCTCGTTGGGCAGTACGCCGCCCGCCAGAAGCTGCTTGGCGTTCAGCAAGCGTTTTTGCAAAATATAGCGGTGCACCGTGGTTCCCACCTGCGCGTCGAACTTGCGCAGCAGGTGATATTTGCTGATAAAAAACTTTTCGGCCAAAAGATCCAGCGTCAGCGGCTCGTTGTAGTGCTGGTTGATGTAGTGCAGCACGGCGTCCACGACCTGGTCGCTGGTGCCCGCGGGGTGGATATCGGCGCGGTCGGCGGCGGCGCGGTTCAGCCCGACCAGCAGCTCCATCAGGGCACCCTGCGCCAGCAGATCGCTGCCGTAGTCCTGCTGTGCCTTGGCGGCGCAAAGGCGTTCGACGGTGCTGCGCAGCTGTGCGCCCGACGTGCCCGGCAGACGGATCAGGTTGGTGTGGCCGGGTACACTGGTGTCAAAGCAGCGGGTCAGGCTGGTGCGTGGGGTGGACAGGCTTTCCAGATAGGTGCGCCGTATCCACAAAACGATGCGCTCATACGCGTCGGCATCGGTGGCGATGCGCGCCTGATGCAGCTCCAGCGGGCTGATGAGCATCCAGTCGCCGGGGCGCACGCGGTAGATCTGGTTTTCGACGATGTATTCCACGCGGCCGCGCAGCAGCAGGTAGACCTCGTAAAAATCGTGGTGGTGCAGCTCGACCTCGTTCATATAGGCCGAATGGTAGCGGTAGACCTCATAGTCCGGCGCGATCATCGATTGCCGCGTGGTGTAGGGGTTGAAGTTGGAGGAGGACATAGGACACCTCGTTGACAGAGTTGAAAATTGAGAGTGGGGATGAGTAGGGGCGGGGCACGCCCCGCCCGCAGCATAACGGCAGCGTGAACCTTACGGGTAAACCACCCGGAAGGCTTCCCCCTCTGGGGGAAGCTGTCACCGCAGGTGACTGATGAGGGGGAGCCTCACGGGGGTTCGCCCCTCATCCGGCGCGCAGGCGCGCCACCTTCCCCCCAAGGGGAAGGCTTCCCTTGCGGTGGGTTCCACTCGCATTTCCCCGCCCCAAAACCCTTATTATTTCCTAAAATTCATTTTAGCGCAATTTTTGCAATTTTTCAAGCAACTACGGCCATTTTAACGAAAAAAATTGCGCGGTATACTATAAATATAGCGGGCACAAAACTGCCCACAGGGTTTAGAGCAGCCAAAGCGCTGCCGCGATTACAAAAAAGGAGAACTACCACTATGCAGATGAATGCCGCTTCTATCGTAAACCAGAAAGCCGAGTGGGAAAAGCTGGGCGTTAAGCTGCCCAAGTTCGACCACGCCGCCATGACCGCCGCCACCAAGGAGCACCCCATCTGGGTCCACTTCGGTGCAGGCAATATCTTCCGCGGCTTTATTGCCGCCCTGCAGCAGCGCCTGCTGAACGAGGGTCTGGCCGACCGCGGCATTATTGCGGCCGACACCTTCGACTACGACATCATCGACAAGATCTACACCCCGTATGACAACCTGACGATGAACGTCACCCTGAACCCGGACGGCACCACCAGCC
>USNZ01000145.1 GCA_900556255.1 uncultured Oscillospiraceae bacterium | reverse complement strand
TGCAAAACCAGAGCATCTCCAACCCGCTGCGTGTGCAGTCCTGGCAGGAGCTGCGCCCCCACAAGGAAACGATCCTGCGCATTTTGGGCATCGGCATCCCCTCCGGGCTGGAAAACGGCATGTTCCAGATCGGCAAGCTCTGCGTCAGCAGCCTGACCTCCACCCTGGGCACCGGTGCCATTGCGGCCAACGCGGTGGCGAACTCGGTTTCCACCCTGGCAAACATCCCCGGCAACACCGTCAGCCTGGCGATGATCCCCGTCGTGGGGCAGTGCCTGGGCGCGGGCGAGAAAAAGCAGGCCAAGCGCTATTCCCTGCTGCTGATCGGCACGGCCATGGCGGGGCTGGCCATCACGAACCTTGCCATGTTTGCGGTCATCCCCTACCTGACGGGCTGGTTCAGCCTGTCGGCCGAGGCCGCCGCCATGTGCGTCACGGTGGTGCGGTGGTTCGACGTGTTCAGCGTGTTTTTCTGGGCCAGCAGCTTTACGCTACCCAACGCCCTGCGCAGCGGCGGCGACGCCAAGTACACCATGACGGTAAGCATCGTCAGCATGTGGCTGTTCCGCGTGATTTTGAGCTACATTTTTGTGCTGAAATTCCACATGGGCCTGACCGGCGTGTGGTTCGGCATGTTTATTGACTGGATCTGCCGCGGTATCTGCTTTTGGGCGCGGTTCCTCAGCGGCAAATGGACAGAGCATAAGGTGATTTGAGCCGGCGAGAAAGCCTTCCCCCGCGGGGGAAGGTGGCGCGCCGGCGCGCCGGATGAGGGGCGAATGTCCGACAGCCGCAGATTTCCCCCTCATCAGTCACCTGCGGTGACAGCTTCCCCCACAGGGGGAAGCCATACGGGCGGTTTACCCGCCGGGTTTGCGCTGGCGCAAATAACCTTGGGAACCGTTTCGATGTGTCCGCCTGTGCGGACACATTTTTTGTTGGCGGGCAAATTTCACACCCCTGCCCCCTCTTTGTGTTTGACGGCAGGCGGGTTCCTGCGGTATACTGTGGTATACGATTGTAATAATCTTGTCATTTTTGCAAAGGACGTTGCCGACCATGAAAAAATACATCGCGGTCATGCTGGCGCTTCTGCTGGCCGTCTGCCTGCTTTGCCCCGCAGCAGCATTGGCGGACGCAACGCAGGATACCCTGACTGCGCAGAAAAAGCAAGCACAACAGGAATATGAGGACGCCAAAAGTCAGTTGGCCGCGCTGCAAAGCCAAACCAGCGCCACCAAAGGGCAGATCGGGCAGCTGGAAGGCCAAATTGCAGAGATCACTGCGCAGATCGAGGCCGTGACCGCCGCCAAGCAGGAGGCGCAGCAGCTTGTGGCCGAGCGCCGCAACGCCGAGGCCGCCGCCGTGGACGCGCTGAACCAAAAGCAGGCCGAGTACGACGCCAGCCTGGCCTTGTGCAAAAACCAGATGGGCGCCATGCAGATGCTGGACAACGGCGGCGCACTGGCCTACATGGCACAGGCCAAAAGCCTGTACGAGATCTTGACCTTCAGCGAAACCCTGCGCCAGATGAGCGCCCAAAACAGCGCCACGCTGACACGCCTGAACGACGAGGCCGAGGCGCTGGAGTTGGCACGTCAGGCTGCCGAGGCCGCCACTGCCGAGGCCGAGGCCGCCGAAACCGCCCTGGCCGAGCAGGAGGCGCAGCTCAATGCGTCCGAGGCACAGCTGGAAAGTGCTCTGCAGCAGGCAAACTCTGCCCTGTCGGCTCAACAGGCCGCGCAGGAGGCACAGAACCTGGTCACCAAGGCAGCCCAGGCCGCCTACTACAAGGCCATTGCCGAGCTGGACGCCTACAACCGCGCCCAGGGCGACAAGTACGGTGCCAACCTGAAATTTACCAGCCTGGATTTCGGCAATCCGCTGCCCGGGCATTACACCATCACCAACACCTTTTCCAGCCCCGACCCGTGGGGCAAGCCCCACAACGGCACCGACTTTGCCGCCGGCAGGGGTACGCCCATCTACGCGGCGGCGGACGGCATCGTCAGTGTTGCGCGTTCCCATTCCAGCTACGGCAACTATGTCATGGTCACCCATGGCCGCGCCGATGACGGCAACCTGTACGAGACGCTGTACGCCCACATGAGCAGCTACGTTGTCTCGGCGGGCACCCCCGTGACCAAGGGCGATTTGCTGGGCTATGTGGGCAACACCGGCAGCGTCTGGGGTGCGGGCGGCGGCTACCACCTGCATCTGGAGATCCGCATCAACAACGCCCGCGCCAACTCGCTGAACTACATTCCGCATTGAGGCCTTTCTATGACATCCACTGCAACCAAAAAACTCCGCACTGCCCGTCGGTTTACCTTAGGGCAGCTTTTGTATGACATCGGCTTTCAGGTCGAGTATCATCTCGTCCGTTTCCACCGCAGCCTGACCGCTGTACTGCACTACGCCGCCGACTCGCTGGAAAACCTTTTGCTGGTCGTGCTGCGCCCGCTGGTGCAGGGGCTGATCGGGCTGCGCCTGAGCCTGACCTCCCCCCTGCGTCTGCTGCGGCTGGTGGTCCTGACCGCCCTGACCCTGCTGTTCGCCTTTTTTGTGCGCAGAGGGCTGACGATGCCTTTTGTCCTGCAAGTCACCGTCGGCGGGCAGGAGGTCGGCCTTGTGGCCAGCGAGCAGGAATTTGACGCCGCCCACAGCGATGTGCTGGCCCGTGTCAAGGCGGCGCGCGCATTGCTGCAGGCAGCGGGCCAGCCCACGCCCGAATGGGACATTGAGCCGAGCTTTACGCTGACCGTCGCCCCGTCGGGCAGCCGCGTCATGACCGAAAAGGAGATCACCGACGCCATTCTGACCGCAGGCGGCGGCGAGATCACCCAGGCCACCGCCGTCTACGTGGACGACGAGCTGCTTTACGTCACCACCGAGGGCGACCACCTGCGCAGTTATCTGGACAACATCAAGTCCGCCTGGCGTGTGCCCGACGGCGGCACCGTAGGCTTTGTACATAACCTGCAGCTGGTGGACGGCATCTACCTGACTGCCTCGGTTTCCGGCTACAAGGACGTGCTGGCGGGGCTTTCGGCCGCCGCAGACACCCTGCAGACCAAGGTCGTGACCCACGACACCTACACCCAGCCCATCGCCTACGAGACACAGGCCGTGCCCGATGACAATCTGCCCTTTGGGCAGCAGGTCGTCGTGCAGGAGGGGCAGCCCGGCTATCAGTACGTCACCTACGAGACGACGACCGTCAACGGCGAGACCACCGACATGCAGATCGTGGGCATTGCGCCCATCAGCAGCCCCACAACGGAAATCATCCACGAGGGCACCCGCCTGGAAAACGGCATGATCGGCAAGCTGGGCACAGGTACCTTTATCTGGCCCGTGCCCAACTACCGCCATATCAGCCGCTGGGCCAACCTGAACCGCGGCAGCCGCGGCTACCACCAAGGCGTGGACATTGCCGCGCCCTCCGGCACGCCGATCTACGCCTCCGACGCCGGTACCGTCATCACCGCCGAGTACCACCACCACCCCCAGAGCTGGGGCAACTATGTGGTCATCGACCATGGCAACGGCTACAAGACGCTGTATGCACACATGACCAACTACGTCGTGCAAAAGGGCGAAACCGTCGAACAGGGGCAGCTGATCGGCTATGTGGGCAGCACGGGGTATTCCTTCGGCAGCCACTGCCACTTTGAGATGTACCGCGACGGCACGCTGTTCAGCGCGAAAGAGGTTTTCCCCGATATGCCGACGTGGAACCCCAATTTTACAAAATAACGATGTAATCGTACATCGTACAGGCGGCTGCCCTTGGGGCAGCCGCTTTTTCACGGATAGAAATGTAGGGGCGGCACGCCCCCCCCCCGCGACCGTATACTATAATGAATATAACGGGTAATCCGCCAGAAAGGCTTCCCCAAAAGGAGGAAGCCTTTCTGGCGGGGTGGGGTCACCCCGCCCTACGGGGCAA
>USNZ01000144.1 GCA_900556255.1 uncultured Oscillospiraceae bacterium | reverse complement strand
GATGGGGTAGCCCAGCTTTGCCTCCACGGCGTCCAGCACCACGGGGCCGTTCAGCTCCAGGTCGGCGCGGTTGGCGGCCACCCACTTGCAGTGGGGCACACCGCCCGCGTCCATCAGGGCGTTGGCGACGGCTTTGTCCATGCAGACGGCGCTGGCCAGCACACCGCAGCCCACATAGGGGATGCGCGCCAGCTCGAACAGGCCCTGAATGGTGCCGTCCTCGCCGTTTTTGCCGTGCATCACGGGGGCGCAGATGTCAATGGGCAAAAGCTCCGCCTTGCCGTCCTTCAGCAGCCACAGACCGTGGTCTTTGCGGTCGGGGCTGAGTACGCAGGGCACACAGTCGGGGCTTTGCTCCCAGCTGCGGTCGGCCATCGTCTCGGGGGTGACGGTCGGGCAGGCCAGCCAGCGGCCGTTTTTGGTGATGCCCACGCAGATGACGTCGTATTTATCGGCACAGGGGCTTTTTTGCAGGGCACGCAGCCAGGTGGAGGCGGAGACGCAGCTTACCTCATGCTCGCTGGAAACACCGCCGAAAAACAGCGCCACGCGCTGCTTGGATTGTTTGTTCATCTATAAGGACTCCCTTTTTCGGAATTGGACACACTTATAAGTATTCATTTTAGTATAATACCATATTATGCGCGGTTTGGCTATATCAAAACGAAAAAAGTTTTACATTTTACGTTACGGCAAAAAGCGCCGCCCTGCTTGGCAGGACAGCGCTTGCTGAGAGTGGATATTTTTTATTGTCCCGTAGGGCGGGGTGACCCCACCCCGCCGTGCAGATAGGCGGTTGTCACAAATTTGCCCTTCGTTTGTAGGGGCGAGCATTGCTCGCCCGTGCGGTTTATCCGTTAGGTCGATTTGCCGGGATGACTGCAACGGGCGGCATATATGCCACCCCTACCGCGCAGCAAAAGCCTTCCCCCTTGGGGGGAAGGTGGCGCGGCACGCGCCGGATGAGGGGAAAATGTCCGGCAGTTGCCCCCTCATCAGTCACCTTCGGTGACAGCTTCCCCCAAAGGGGGAAGCCATACATACCGTTCGCCTTACAAAATTCTTCCGCTGCCGACGACCACGTCGCCGTCGTACAAAACCACCGTCTGCCCGGGGGTGATGGCGCGCTGCGGGGCGTCAAAGACTACCTCTGCCCTGCCGTCGCCCAGCGGGCGGACGGTGGCGGGCTGCTCCGGCTGGCGGTAGCGGGCCTTGGCTTTTACGCGCAGCGGCGCGGTCAAGTCGGGGATGGAGATCCAGTTCCAGTTGTCGGCGGTCAGGATGGTGGTGAACAGCACGTTTTCGGGGCCGACAGTCACCGTGTTGGCGGCCATATCCTTGCCGCAGACGTAGACGGGCGCACCCAGCGCCAGGCCCAGCCCCTTGCGCTGGCCGTTGGTGTAGCGCACCGCGCCGCGATGCCGCCCCACGACCTTGCCGGTCACGTCCACAAAATCGCCGCAGGGGTAGGTCTTGCCGGTAAAACGCTCCATAAAGGCGACGTAGTCACCGTCGGGCACAAAGCAGATATCCTGGCTGTCGCCCTTGTGCGCGTTGCAGAACTGCAGCGTTTCCGCCAAAGCGCGGATGGACGGTTTGTCCATATCTCCCAGCGGAAATTTAACGTGCGCCAGCTGTTCCTGGTTCATTACTGCCAGCACATAGCTCTGATCTTTTTCGACATGGCGCGCTTTTTTCAGCAGCCAGCGACCCGTGTCGGGATCCTGGTCGATGCGGGCGTAATGCCCCGTGGCCAGATAATCCAGCCCCTGCTGCCGTGCGTACTCCAGCAGCCTGCCGAATTTCATCGTGCGGTTGCAGACAATGCAGGGGTTGGGCGTGCCGCCCGCCTCGTAGGTGGCGACAAAATTGCCTATGACGTTTTCGCGGAACTCGGCTGTATAATTCAGCACCACAAAGGGCATACCCAACCGCTGTGCAACGGCGGCAGCGTCCTCCGCATCCTTGGCAGAACCGCAGGTTTGCAGACCGTCCGCACCCGTTTCCTCGTTTTGGTACAGGCGCATCATGGCACCCTCACAGCGGTAGCCTGCCTGCTGCATCAGGTAGGCTGCCACCGAGCTGTCCACGCCGCCACTCATGGCAATCAGTGCGCCGGGCTGTTGTGACATATCGGTTTCTCCTTTTCATCAAAAAAATGGGCAGACACGGCGTCTGCCCATTTGTATTATAACAAAACGGTAGGATTTTTTCAACTCAATCCGCTTAATCCGCAAACAGCGGGGTGGAAAGATAACGGTCGCCGGTATCGGGCAGCAGGACCACAATGTTCTTGCCCTTGTTTTCGGGGCGCTTGGCCAGTTCGATGGCCGCCCAGACCGCCGCGCCGGAGGAAATACCCACCAGCACGCCTTCCTTGTGGCCGACCAGCTTGCCTGTGGCAAAGGCATCCTCGTTGCTGACGGGGATGATCTCGTCATAGACTTTTGTGTCCAGTACGTCGGGTACAAAGCCGGCGCCGATGCCCTGGATCTTGTGCGCACCTGCGGTGCCCTTGCTCAAAACAGGGCTGGAGGCAGGCTCGACCGCCACGACCTTGACGGCGGGGTTCTGCGCCTTGAGGTAGCTGCCCGTGCCGGTAACGGTGCCGCCGGTGCCCACGCCCGCCACAAAGATGTCGACCTTGCCGTCGGTGTCCTGCCAGATTTCAGGGCCGGTGGTGCGGCGGTGCGCCTCGGGGTTGGCGGGGTTGACGAACTGGCCCGGCACAAAGCTGTCGGGGATCTCCTTGGCCAGCTCGTCCGCCTTGGCGATGGCGCCCTTCATGCCCTTGGCACCGTCGGTAAGCACCAATTCGGCACCGTAGGCCTTCATGATCTGGCGGCGCTCGACGCTCATCGTTTCGGGCATGACGATGATGATGCGGTAGCCGCGCGCGGCGGCGACGCTTGCCAGGCCGATGCCGGTGTTGCCGGAGGTCGGCTCAATGATGACCGAGCCGGGCTTGAGCTTGCCCGCCGCCTCGGCGTCGTCGATCATGGCCTTGGCGATGCGGTCCTTGACGGAACCGGCGGGGTTGAAGTACTCCAGCTTGGCAAGGATTTTTGCCTGCAGGTTTTCGGCCTGTTCGATATGGGTAAGCTCCAGCAGCGGGGTGTTGCCGATCAGCTGGTCTGCGGATGTATAAATGTTGCTCATGATGCGTTCCTCCAAAAAATGTTTATGTTGTATTACGGGCGGGCGGCGCAGCGGCGACATCGCCCATAGGGAGTCAGGCAAGCGTTCATTTGCATTTCATACCTTTCTTGTAGGTTAATGGGATTATATACCCATTTCCCTGCCTTGTCAATAGGAAAAACCTATTTTTCTGTAATTTTTTACCCTTGATTTTTCATCAACCAACCGCTATAATAGGAAAAAGAAATCTTACCATTCAGGAGGGCGAGCCACTGTTATGATGATCTCAACCAAAGGCCGCTATGCGCTGCGCGTCATGATCGATATTGCCGAGAACCAGCACGACGGTTACCTGCCCCTGCGGGAAATTGCCGCGCGGCAGGAAATATCCGAAAAATATCTGGAGGCCATTGTCAAGAGCCTTGTCAAGGCGCAGTATTTGACGGGCCTGCGCGGAAAAGCGGGCGGCTACCGCCTGACCCGCCCGCCGCAGGAGTACACGGTGGGCAGCATCCTGCGCCTGACCGAGGGCAGCCTGGCCCCCGTGGCCTGCCTGGGCGACACCCCGCCGGATTGCCCGCGCATGGCGGATTGCCGCACCCTGCCGATGTGGCGGGAGTTAAACACCATGATACAAGATTATTTTGACGGCATCACGCTGGCGGATTTGACCAAGGGCGTGCAGCCCGGCAACGATTATGTGATATGATGCGATATGAAAAAAAGCCTGTGCAACGCACAGGCTTTTTTGGTTGTTGGGTTGTTTGGCGGAAAATTGCGGGTGGGAAAGCCTTCCCCCTTTGGGGGAAGCCATATAGGCGGTGCACCCGTTATGTTGTTGCAACCGTAAAACCGCGGGCGGGGCATGCCCCGCCCCTACCG
>USNZ01000143.1 GCA_900556255.1 uncultured Oscillospiraceae bacterium | reverse complement strand
TAAAGTTGTGGTCATCGTCCTCAATTTCGGGGCCTTCGTAAATTTCAAAGCCCATACCGGCAAAGACATCGATGATCTCGTTTTTGACCAGCGTGATGGGGTGCAAACCGCCGTTGGGGCGCACCTTGGCGGGCATGGTGATGTCCACGGTCTCGGCGGCGTTGCGGGCAGCCAGCGCGGCCTGCTCGACCTGCGCAGACAGAGCCTGATACTGTGCCTCGGCCCACTGCTTGAACTCATTGATGGTCTTGCCGACGGCGGGGCGATCCTCCTTGGGGACATCGCGCAGGGACTTGGTCAGCCCGGCGACCTCGCCGTTTTTGCTCAAAAACTTCTGCCAGAATTCCGAAAGCTGGGCTTGGTCTGCCACAGCGGCGCCCGCCTGCTCAATGGCAGCGCGCAGTTCCTTGATTTTTTCTTCCATAGTACACCTCGTTTTTTGCGTTGGGGGCAAGGTCAAAATAAAAAAGACCCCGTCCCTGCTGTCTGTCAGGGACGAAGTCTTGTCATTCAAAACTCCGCGGTACCACCCGTGTTCCGCATGAAATGCGGCACTCTTTGCCTGCCGATAACGGTGCAGCACCGTTGCGCACTACCGGGCTTTGCAGCCTTTCCCGCGCACCACTCAAAAGTGAACTTCCGCATCTCTTGCCTGCAGGCGGCTTTCAGCCGGTGACCGCCCTCTCTTGTGCCGGTGCCGGATGCGTACTTTCTTCGTCACAGTGTTTTAACTTGTTTAGTATAGACCTTTGCGG
The DNA here is from genome assembly GCA_900556255.1 of uncultured Oscillospiraceae bacterium. Taxonomy (GTDB): domain Bacteria; phylum Bacillota; class Clostridia; order Oscillospirales; family Ruminococcaceae; genus Gemmiger. The sequence continues at coordinate 3,306 of USNZ01000143.1, read as the reverse complement.
CGGGTTTGTCAAGCGTTACAGGTGCAGCCGCTTTTCCGGTTCGCAGCGCAAGTCCCGCCCGCGGAAGATGACCAGCCCCAAAAAGGTGATCATGCTGATGATCAGGCAAATCACCCACGGGATGTTGCGGGCGTTCATGGTGCCGCCACCCACGCGGAAAAACAGCAGCAGATACGGCAAAATGCCGATGCCGATGTTCATGAGCATATACACTAAGGCGTTGACGGTGTAGCGGCTGCGCACGATCGAAAAGATAAAGTTGCACACCAGTGAGATACTGCACAAAATGGGAATAACCAGATCCAGGCTGAACCCTGTGTAGCCGTGAAACCAATCGGTGAAAATGAGCATGGCCGAAACGATCAGCAGCAAATTAAACAGCTGGCGCGGGCCGTTGTAGCGGCGGCGCAGAATGCCGCGGAGCACCAAAAGCCCCACGATGACCCACAAGACAGCCAGCAGGCTCCAGTGGGTGTGCGGCGTGTCGATCAGAAGAAAATCCACGGCACCCCCTGCCATGCAGGAGCCAAGCGCCAGAAAGGCCACCACCTTGTACAGCATCCCGGCGCGGTGGATGCGCGGTGCGGTGGCGGGCCAATACGCCGCGTCCGGCTTGCCGGGCAGGCGGTTCTGGCAAAGGGGGCAGTATTCGCTGTCACCACCGATTTGCACATGACAATGCGGGCAGGTAATCATTTTTCCACCTCCGTTGCGTACAGAGTGACGGATAAGCCGTTTTGCACAAAGCCACGGTACATCCGGCTCAGCACGTTGGTGCTGCGCAGCGCCGAGGCTGTGCCCAGCACAAGGTCATCCCCGTAGGAGGTGACCACCGTAAACAGTGTCTTGGCGCTGGAAAAGGCCGAGAACGACCGCACGTAGGGGGTCAGTTTTTCGGGAACGGACAGCCGCCCCATGTTGGAAAGCACTGCCGTGACGCGCTTGTCGGCATTTTGGGTAAACAGATTCACCACGGCATTTTTGATGACCAGCGGAACAGGTCGAATGCCGGGCATATGCTCCAGCGTTTCAAATTCGTCCATCTGGGCGCGTATGTTTTCGGGCAGCAGCTTTTCCTTCAGCAGCTTATCAAACTGCGGGGCCAGAGTTTCCAGTGTGTCGCTGTCGGTCACCACAATGCCGACATAGACCGAGTTGAAGAAGTTGCGCGCGGTTTCGCTGGGGTAATAGTTGCGCAGGTTGACAGGCAAGCTGATGGCAATGGGCTTGCTGCGTTCCAGCGCGGGAATCTCGGCATAGATGGCCAGCATCATGGAGGCACCGATATAGCTGGTCATCGAAACGCCCAGTTCGCGCGCCTTGGCCAGAACCTCTTTTACGCTGAGGTGTGCCTCAAAGAATTGCAGCTGGTCATAGGGCAGACGCAGCCCGCGCAGATGGCAGGCCTTGGGGTCCTTTTGGACGTTGCTGCGCTTGCTGGCACCGTAAAATTTGCGAAAGCTGTCCTGCTCGCGCTCCCCTGCCGAGGCGCTGTTGGGGGTGGCGGCCCCCAGCAGTTCCTGCGGATGGCACAGCGACAGATAGTTGTGTACGATGGATTTTAAGAACAAAAAACCACCGTTGCCGTCCGTCAGGGCGTGGAACATTTCCAGATTGATGCGGTTGTTGAAATAGGTCACACGATACAAAAGACGGTTGCGGCGTTCAGGTACATACAGCGGCGCACAGGGGGCCTTGTCCTCCTCGTGCGCGGTGGGTACAAGGTCGGTGGATTCAAAATAGTGCCAAAATAAGCCGCGATGCAGCGTCACCTGAAACTGCGGCCACTCCCGCGCGGTGCTGCGCAGCGCCTCGTTGAGAAGCTCCGGCTGCACGGGGTCCTGGAAGGTGCAGGAGATCCGTATGACACGCGGGTCGCGGCGGCTGGCCGTGGCCAAAAATACCTTGGCAACATTATCTACTTTATACCAGCTTTGGGACATGAAGAATTATCTCCTTGCTACGTTGAAATACTCACATCAGGCGCTGTACAAAGCGTCCGGTGGCTTCCATGGCCTCGGCGGCGCGGTGAATGGGCATCTGCTGGAAAACGTGCCAACATTCCTCGTATACTTCCAGCGCTGCGTAACCGCCGGCCTTTTGCAGAGCCTCGGCCAGGCGCTCGCTGTCGGAACGCAAAATCTCGTTGGTGCCAACCTGAATCAGCGTCGGCGGCAAACCGCGCAAATCGGCAAACAGCGGGCTGTAACAGGGCTGGCTCCAATCGGCGTCCGGCCCGGTGTAGGCGGCACGCACGGCGGCAATGTACTCCATTGTAATCATGGGGTCCAGCGCACGGCAGGTGCGGTAGCTTTTACCGCTTGCAGTCATATCCGTCCAGGGGCTGAACAGCACCAGCCCGCGCGGCTGGGCGCGGCCTTGCTCCTTCAGCTTCAGACAAAGCTCCAGCGCAAGGTTGCCGCCGGCCGAATCGCCCGCCACAATGATATCCCGCGCGCCGTAGCCCATATACATCAGATAGTCCCAGGCAGTCAGCGCATCCTCGATCTGGGCGGGATAGGGGTTATCGGGGGCCAGGCGATATTCAAACGAAAGCACGTCATATCCGGTGCACAGTGCCAGCTTGCTGGCCAAAATGCGGGCATACCCAAGTTGACCGCAGGTGTAACCGCCGCCGTGGCAGTACAAAACGGCGTGGCGGCGGTCATGCCCATGCTCCAGGCAGACCCATTCGGCGGGCAGACCGTGGATATTCAGTGCGTCATTGCGTATGCCCAGGGAGGGGGTCACCAGACGGGCAAAAAGCTCCTGTGCGTTGCGCTGACGCTCCAGATCTTCCGGTGTGGTGGAGGTGTGGTCGGTGGCGCTGTGCACCGCCTTGATGGCGCGCATCATGGGGCCGAGATCCTCGGCGTTGGTGTCCCGCTGGGGAATCAATGTTTTGATAACGGTTTCCAGCCGCTGTGCCAAATCGGACTGCTTTCTTCTTGCCATAAGGGACTCCTTTGAATGGTGTGTGGAACGTTATTTGTATTATAGCGTTTTTGTAGGCGTTTGTCTATGCAAATGTGCCGCCGACACAGCAAAAAGTGTCGCTTGTGCACAAAGAAACCGCACAATATTCAGCCTATTGCTTTTTTCGATGACCGGGTACTGCAGCGCCGCCGTTGTGCTGGGGGCAGCGCTTATCAACTGGCTGGGCGGGCTGCTTTTGGGGTATGCTGCGGTGTATGCGCCTTTTTTGCATAAAAAAGCCCCCTGCGGGGAAAACCGCAGGGGGCAGATGAAAACGGGGAATCAGAGATGAAAATCAGCGCTGGATACGGCCGGAACCGTCGCCGCCGG
>USNZ01000142.1 GCA_900556255.1 uncultured Oscillospiraceae bacterium | reverse complement strand
GGTCAAATACTTGCCGTCGTATTCTAAAACCACGCCGCGGCCGAACACCAAATGCTCCACCATGGTGCCGGGCGCGGTCACGTCGGCCAGGGGTACGGCAGGGCGGGCTGGGGGTGCGCTCGCCTTGGCGGCGTCGGCTTGTGCCTGCTGCTCTGCCTCGCGGCGGGCGCGGTTTTCGGGCAGGTTGTAAATGACCTCCTGCACAAAGCTGCACCCTTCGCCCGCGCAGAAAAACAGCGTCAGCTCATCGCGCGCACGGGTCATGCCGACATAAAACAGGCGGCGGTCCTCCTCATACTGGCGAATCTCATCGGGGGTCTGGCAGGCGATTTCGGGGCGGGCGGGCAGCACACCGTCGATGGCGTCCAGCAAAAATACGCGGTCGTATTCCAGCCCCTTGGCGGAATGTATCGTGGACAAAATCAGCGGCGCACTGTTGTTTGTATGCTGCTTCAGCATCGTTTGCAGGTTTTGCAGCCGCCCCGGCAGCAGGCTTGGCACGGGCAGGTTCTCGCCCAGTTGGGCCAGGATTTCCAGCTTGCCGGTGTCCATGGATTTCTGCTCCAAAAACTTGCGGTAGCCAAGCTCGTCGGTCAAAAAACGCACAGCGTCACCGGCGTTCATCCGCGGCAGACGGGCCAGCCCGTGGGCGATTTCCTCCGCCTGCAGGCGCAGCCGATGGCGTATGCCGTCCGCCGCGCACAGCGCCTGCCACACGGTGCAGCCCGCACGGCGGCTTTCCTCGCAGGCATACTGCGCCTGTACGCGGGAGATCGGCACGCCGAACTTGTAATACACCCGCATAAAAACCTCGGTGTCGCGGGCATCATAGGCTAAGGTGATCATGTCGGTGATGTCCCGCACGATCTTGCTGCCGAAAAACGTCCCCTCGCCGCCGCGGTATCCGTAGGGAATACCCGCGCGCTCGCACAGGTCGATCAGCGGCAGGGCGCTTTCGTGGTTGCGGAACAGCACGGCTGTTTCGCTGCAGCAGGTTTTGGCCATCTCAAACAGGAAGCGGGTCTGGTCCTCGCGCCGAGATACGCGCACGATCTGCACAGGCGCACCGTTGCCGCGCGTGGGGCGTATCGTTTTGGGGCGGCGGTAGCGGCTGCGCGCCACAAAATGGTTGGCGGCATCCAAAATAGCATCGGCGGAACGGTAGTTGTGCTCCAGCAGCAGCACCTGCGCGTGGGGGTACTGCTTGTCAAATTCCAGCAAGGCCTGCGGATACGCGGCGCGAAAGCCGTAGATGCTCTGGTCCTCGTCCCCGACCATGAACAGGCTTTCGCAGTTTCCTGCCAGCAGATGCAAAAGCTCGTGCTGCAATTTGGAGGTGTCCTGCGCCTCATCCACGCAAAAATGGCGGTACTGCGCCTGAAAATCCGCCAAAATGCCGGGCGCTGCCCGCAAGATCTGCAAAGCAAAGACCATCTGGTCGTCGTAGTCCATGCGGTGCTGCGCGCGCAGGGCGGCCTGATAGCGGCGGTACAGTTCGGGCAGGTTGTCAATGTCGCTTTCCAGCGCGTCCAGTTCCTCGTCGGTCAGCGCCATGTTTTTGATGTAGGTGATGGCCGTGCGCAGCTCCTTGACCGAGCTTTCGGCGGGGTATTCGTGATTGACCTGCTGCCACAGCGCGGTCAAAAGCTGGGTGATCTCCCCCTCGTTGGTGATCAGTTCCGGCTGGGTGCGGCGGTAGCGGCGGCTGTAATGCTGCAAAATGACCGCCGAAATCCCGTTCAGTGTGCGAAACTGTGTGCGCCCCGCCAGCTCGGCGCCGAAGCGGGCGGCAAAGCGGGTGCGCATCTCGTTGGCGGCGGACACGGTGTAGGTCATGGTCAGGGTCTGCTCGGGCGCGGCACCTGTGCACAAAAACAGATACCCCAGCCGCGTGATCAGCACGGTGGTTTTTCCGCTGCCGGGCACCGCCAACAGCAGCACCGCCCCTCGGTCGGCTGTGACCGCCGCGCGCTGCTGGTCGTTCAGCGGCTGCATATATTGGTTTTGGAACGCTGCCTTGTCCACGGTATCCCGCCTTTCTTTCCCTTTAGTTTACCATAACGGCGGGGGCTGCGCAATTATTTTTCGGCATTTGCGGCGGGGGACTTTTCCCCACGGCGGGAATGTGCTAAAATAGAAGGAACCAAATAAGGAGGTACCACAAGCATATGCCCGAATCTTATCTTTACGCGCGCTGTGCGTCGGACATGGCGGTCCTGTATTGGGACAAGCCGTCGCTGGCTGCGGCCGACGCTGTATATACTGTTTTTGTCAACGATAAAAAACTCGCAGATACGAAGAAAACTCACTGCACTATACAAAACCTTGTGCCCGACACCGACTACACCGTGCAGGTGCAGATGGGTGAGCATTGGATCGGCGGGGGCGTGGTGCATACCGACAGGGAAAAGCACCGCATCGACGTGACCACCGCACCCTACTGGGCCAAGGGCGACGGCAATGTCATGAACACCGCCGCCCTGCAGCGTGCCATTGACGCCTGCGGGCCGGAGGATATCCTGTATATCCCGGCGGGCGATTTTATGACGGGGGCGCTGCGCCTGCACAGCGATATGGAAATTTACCTCGCCAAGGGTGCCAACCTCATCGGTAACGCCAACCCCCGCAATTACGAGCCGCGCATCCCCAGCCGTTTCGAGGGGGTGGAAATGCAGTGCTATTCCAGCTTGATCAATGCGGGCACGATGGACCACACCCAAGGCCCCAACTGCCGCAACATCACCATTCGGGGCGAGGGCAGCATTGTCAGCGGCGGGCAGGAGCTGGCCATGAACATCATTGAGCACGAGCGCGAGCGCCTGCGGGCCACCATGCCGGACTACGCCGCGCAGTCTGCCGAGTGCGAAAACGACAACACCTTGGGCGGCCGCGTGCGCCCGCGCTTAATCAATTTAAGCAACTGCGAAAACGTATGGATCCACGGTATTACGCTGAAAAACGGTGCATCGTGGAACCTGCACATGATCTACTGCAAGAACATTGTGACCGACCACTGCACCTTTATTTCCGAGGGTGTCTGGAACGGCGACGGCTGGGACCCCGATTCCAGCGAGGACTGCACGCTGTTTGCGGGGCAGTTCTTCACCGGCGACGACGCGGTGGCCATCAAAAGCGGCAAAAACCCCGAGGGCAACCAGATCGGCCGCCCCTGCCGCGGCATCAAGGTGTTTGACTGCCGCAGCGCCTTCGGCCACGGCATCTGTATCGGCAGCGAGATGAGTGGCGGTGTGGAGGACGTGCAGATCTGGGACTGCGACCTGGAAAATGCGTTGTCCGGCATTGAGATCAAGGCCACCCCGAAACGCGGCGGCTATGTGCGCGGTGTGACCGTGCGCGACTGCATCAGCCCGCGTGTTATGGTGCATTCGGTGCCCTACAATAACGACGGCGAGCCTGCGCCCGACGCCCCCGTGCTCAGGCATCTGACCTTTGAGCGCCTGACCCTGACAGGGCGCGCGCTCGACCATGACCACAGCTGGCAGGACGTTGCCCCCATCGAGCTGGCGGGCTTTGCCCGGCCCGGCCGCGAGATCAAGGACGTGCTGTTCCGCGATGTTACCATCACGGCGCAGGAGCCGACTCTGCCGCTGAAACTGTGCAGCGATGTGTCCTTTATGAACCTTTGCTGCAAGCCTGCTGCCAAGTAAGGAGATGCAGAACTATGGAACTTTCGCAAATTACTGCCCAGGCGCGCACCGCCACCGAGGAACTGCTGGCTGCCGCACATCTGGAAACAGGGGATATCTTTGTGGTCGGCTGTTCCAGCAGTGAGATCGTGGGCGGGCACATCGGCCGCGATTCCAGCATGGACGCCGCTGCTGCCGTGCTGGCGGGTGTGCTGCCGCCGCTGCAGCAGCAGGGTGTTTACCTGGCAGCGCAGTGCTGCGAGCACCTGAACCGTGCCATCGTCATCGAACGAGAGGCTGCCCGGCGGTACAACCTGCCCATTGTGGCGGCCGTGCCGCAGCCCCATGCGGGCGGCAGCTGGGCGACCAACTGCTGGCGTACTTTCCGTGAGCCGGTGCTGGTGGAAAGCGTCCAGGCAGCGGCGGGGATGGATATCGGCGG
>USNZ01000141.1 GCA_900556255.1 uncultured Oscillospiraceae bacterium | reverse complement strand
TGAAGTCCGGCAGCATCGACGACATCAAGGCAAAGCAGGATGAGCTGCAGAAGGCTTTCTATGCCATCAGCGAGAAGGTCTACCAGCAGGCCGCCCAGGCACAGCAGGGTGCCCAGCCCGGCGCACAGTCCGGTGCACAGCCCGGTGCCCAGCCCAGCGATGACGGCGCCGTTGACGCCGACTTCCACGAAGTCTAATGTAACTGAATAAACCCGCTAGGACCGCCGCCGGACCCCAAACCCCGGCGGCGGCTCTTGGGGGTTTAAGCCCAAAACAGAGGGGATAGATTCTATGGCAGATAAACGTGATTATTACGAGGTGCTGGGTATCGGCAAAAACGCAACGGATGCCGAAATTAAAAGCGCCTACCGCAAGCTGGCCAAAAAGTACCACCCCGACCTGAATCCCGGCAACAAAGAAGCCGAGGAAAAGTTCAAAGAGGTCAACGAGGCAAACGACGTCCTGTCCAACCCGGACAAGCGCAAGCGCTATGACCAGTTCGGCTTTGCCGGGGTCGATCCCAATTACGGGGCCGGTCAGGGCGGCTATGGCGGCGGTTTCGGCGGCTTTGGTGCAGGCGGTGTGGATCTGGGCGATATCTTCGGCGATTTGTTCGGCGGCGGTTTCGGCGGTTTCGGCGGTTCGAGCCGTGCCAACCCCAACGCCCCGCGCAAGGGCCATGATATCCAGGCCAACGTCATTTTGACCTTTGAGGAGGCCGCCCACGGCTGCACCAAAAAGGTTACGCTGAACCGTCAGCAAAGCTGCCCGGATTGCGGCGGCAACGGTTGTGCACCCGGCAGCAGCCCCGAAACCTGCACCGAGTGCGGCGGCCGCGGCTATGTTGTGACCCAGCAGCGCACGCCCTTTGGCGTTATGCAGAGCCAGCAGCCCTGCCCTCATTGCGGCGGACGCGGCACCATCATCAAGAACCCCTGCAAGACCTGCCGCGGCACAGGCAAGACCGTTGCCCGCAAAACGCTGGAGGTCAGGATCCCCGCGGGTATCGACGATGACCAGAACGTGGCACTGCGCGGCCAGGGCGACGCCGGCACCAACGGCGGCCCCAACGGTGACGTGATCGTCCATGTGACCGTCAAGACCGATCCCGTGTTCGAGCGCGACGGCTACGATGTCTACGTCCGTGTGCCCATTACCTACTCGCAGGCAGTCCTCGGTGCTGAGATCGAGGTGCCCACGGTGGACGGCAAGGTCGCCCAGCGTATCCCGGAAGGCACGCAAAGCGGCACCAAGTTCCGTCTGTCGGGTCAGGGTATCCAGTACCTGAACGGACGCGGACGCGGCAACCAGTACGTCATTGTGGAGGTCGAGATCCCCAAAAAGCTCAACCGCACCCAGCGTGACGCCCTGAAAGCCTTTGAGGACTCCCTCAGGGACGAAAACTACGAAAAGCGCAAGGGCTTTTTCAAAAACCTGAAAGATCGGTTTACATCTTAAATAGCGGCAAGGCAGTCGTCCGTCAAGGGCGGCTGCCTTTTTTTGCGGCGTCCCGGAAAAGGGGCGTGTACTTTCTTTGGACGCCCAAAGAAAGTACCAAAGAAAAGCGCCGCTACTTCCGAGGCGCGGGGCACGGCCAAGGGGCTACTCGCCCCTTGGAACCCCAAAGCGGAAGGTCGCGGACGGGCGGGGCTAAAAAATCGTCAAGACACATTTTTTCACGCCCCGCCCACCCACTCCCGTCTTACGGCTCCGCCGAAAAATTCACCACCCGGTAGGGGCGGGGCATGCCCCGCCCGCGACATAACGGCAACGTGAACCTAACGGGTAAGCCTTTTGTCCGTATAAAAATGTGTCCGCTAAGCGGACACACCACATTTATTATCTATTATCTTTTATCTTTTATCTGCAAAACCCCGCCGCTTTGCGGTCACACCAACTCAAAACTCTCAACTCTACACTTTAATAAAAAGGAGCAATCTTATGTCTACCATCTTCTCCGTTCCCTGCGTGCAGGGCTTTATCCGTATGTGCAACGACGGCTGGCTGCAGGGCTGGCACGAACGCAACGGCGGCAACCTGACCTATCGCATGACCGACGCCGACGTCGCCGCCTGCCGCCCCTTCTTTGACGCCGAGCCCCGCGCCTGGGTCAACATGGGCGTTCAGGCCGACAACCTCGCAGGGGAATACTTCCTCACCACGGGTTCGGGCAAATTCTTCCGCAACGTCGAGCCGGACCCCGTCCACAGCATCGGCATCGTGGAAATCAACGCCGCGGGCGACAGCTGGCGCATCGTCTGGGGCCTGGCCGACGGCGCCAAGCCCACCTCGGAGTTCCCCAGCCACTTCATGAACCACAGCGTGCGCAAGGCCGCCACCAACGGTGCCAACCGCGTCATCTACCACTGCCACGCCACCAACGTCATTGCGCTGACCTACATCCTGCCGCTGACCGACCGCGACTTCAGCCGCGCCCTGTGGCAGAGCGCCACCGAGTGCCCCGTCGTTTTCCCCGAGGGCGTCGGCGTCTGCCCGTGGATGGTCCCCGGTGGGGCCGACATCGCCATGGCCACCAGCGAAAAAATGAAAACCTTCCAGGCTGCCGTCTGGGCGCAGCACGGCCTGTTCGCCTCCGGCCCCGACTTTGACATCACCTTCGGCCTGGCCCACACCATTGAAAAGAGTGCCGAAATCTACGTCAAGGTGCTGTCCATGGGCGGCGGCCTGATCCGCCAGACCATCACCGACGACAACCTGCGCGCCATCGCCCGCGATTTCGGTGTCACCCTGAACGAGGATTTCCTGGACTGATCTTGCACTAATCTTGCATAAACACGCACACCCCCTGCATAACGATTATGCAGGGGGTGTTGTTTTTTGCGTCGTATTTGGTGGATGCTTATCTTGGCGGCGGTGTACCTGTGCGCGCCGTTTTGGCTGCTGCAGCGTCCTAACGTGCCCGAACCGACACTCACGCCGACACCCACGCCGACGCCCGCGGCCACCACAGCAGAAGAACCGCAGCGTCCTTACCGCGCCGTGTGGGTCAGCTATCTGGAATGGCAGCAGATGGACTTTTCGACCGAAGCAGCCTTTCGCACACAGACCGAGCAAATGCTGGACAAGGTCGCCGCACTGGGTGCCACCGTCGTGCTGGCGCAGGTGCGCCCCTTTGCCGATGCGCTGTACCCCAGCGCGTATTTTCCCCTCAGCCACCTGTGCACGGGGCAGCAGGGGCAGGCCCTCGGCTTTGACCCGCTGGAGATCTGGGTCACGGCGGCACACGCGCGCGGGCTGCAGCTGGAGGCATGGGTCAACCCCTACCGCGTCCGACAGGGGCAAACGCCCGCCCTGTGCGCCCAAAGCCCCGCCGTCCTGCACCCCGATTGGGTCAAAACCACCGACACAGGCTGCTATTTTGACCCCGCCAACCCCGCCGTGCGGCAGTATATTGCCGATGCCCTTGGTGAACTCTGCCAAAATTATGCGGTGGACGGTGTGCACTTTGACGATTATTTTTACCCCACGACCGATCCCGCCTTTGACGCCGACGACTACGCCGCCGCGCAGACGCCGCTGACCCTGGCGCAGTGGCGCACCGAGAACGTCAACGCGCTGATGCAGCTGTGCCGGCAGACGGTGCACGGCTTTGGGCGGCGGTTCGGCGTGGCCCCCGCAGGCGACCCTGCGCAGTGCGCGGCGACGCAGTACAGCGACGCGGCGCTTTGGCTGCGGCAGCCGGGCTATGCCGACTATGTGATGCCGCAGCTGTATTGGGGCTTGCAATACACAAAAAACGGCGACACATCGCACAGCCTGGCGCGCCTGGCGGCGCAGTGGGCGGCACTGCCCCGCAGCGGCGAGGTGGCATTGTATGCGGGTTTGGGGGCGTACCGCATCGGCGCGGGCGACGGCAGCGACACCCCCGGCGAGTGGCAGACCGGCCACGCCCTGGCCGACCAGTGGCGCGCCTTGCAGGGTGCGGGCATCCTCGGCGGCGGGCTGTACCGTTATGACAGCCTGTTTAACGGGCAGGACCTGCCCGCCCAAGAAACCGCCGCCCTGACCCGCCTATGGGCGGCCTAGACCCGACACGCTCAAAGAAGGGGTTCGTCGCAGTGTGGCTGCGCCACGCTCCTGCACCCCTCCTTT
>USNZ01000140.1 GCA_900556255.1 uncultured Oscillospiraceae bacterium | reverse complement strand
TATCGAGGAAGAACAGCTGATCCATCGTACACTCAAAAAATTCCCAGATGACGCCGACCGTCATGGAAAAGCAGAACGCCACGATTGCCATATACAGCGGCGACAGGTTGAACCGCTTGCTGCTGCTGCGGTTCAGGATATCCACCAGCGAAAAACCGATCGCCGCACACAAAAAGCCGTTCAGCGTGTGCAGCACGGTGTCCCAGTAGGGGAAGGTGACGTAATACGCGCCGATTTCGCCCAGAATTTCCGCCGCATAAATAAACAGCAGAATGATGATTTCCAGCGTGTTGGGCAGCTCAACGTCCAGCTTACGTTTCATAAAGCTGGGCATCATAAACAGCAGCAGCGTCAAAACGCAAAGGAACACGTTTTCAAAGTTGCGGTTAAAAATCTGCGCCAGCATTACCAGCACCACCGAGGTGCGCAGCAAAATATACACCAGCGTTACCGAACGTTTTTCCTTCCACAGGTGTTCGGCCTCCCTGCGCAGGGGCTGTTTTTTGTTGTCCTTGGGCATCGGTCAATCCTCCAGCGAAAAATCTTTGGGGTCCAGATTCGGCAAAACCTGGCGGCGGGGCACACGCATCAGCGGGTCGTAGCTGAACTTGCGGCAGCAATAATAGGGCGACACTACGCCTTTATTTTTGCACAAAATCATTTTGGGGTCGGCCGCCGGGGTGCCGTGCAGGCAGTAGGCACACGCCGGGGCGATGTTGGCCCCATAATACGTTTTTTTGAACATAGCTTCACCGATTTACTTCATAATTATACCTATTATTATATAAGGTTTTGTATCCTTTGTAAAGCACCGCCGCCAAAAACAATGTGCCCGTAACCAAGGCATCGGGCGGCAGACGCCCCGTTACAACCAGGCGACCGCCACCGCCCGCCAACACGGGCACGGTGCCCGGCAGCAGCCCCAGCGCCAGCCGCACAATACCCAAACTGACCGCCGCCTGTACACTGCGCCCAAGGGCAAGGGGGCGCAAGGGTATTTCCCGCGGCAAGAGTGCGGCTAATTGCAGCCAGACCGAGGCACTGAGAACACTCAGGCACAGGCTGCAGCCGTACACCGACACGACGCCACCCAAAGCGGCAAATTTTGCGCACCCCGCACTGACCTCCAATACACCCGAAAGTGCCGCCGCATACAAGGCAGGCAGCGGGCAAAGCACCTGCAAAAGCTGCGATACCGTGCAAAAAAACACCACACATCCGCACACTGACAGGCAGCTGTTGACGGCATCGCCCACCGCCTGCGGCAGGGTGGCGGACGCAGCCGTTTCCGCCATGCAGGGCCGCCGTCTGCCTGACGGAGGCAGCAGCGGGCGGCAAACCAGCGCCGAAACGGCATTGCCCGCCAGCTGTGCGCCAAACAACACCGCCCCCAGAGGCACACTGCCCAGCATCAGCCCGCCCACACAGCCGATGACAAACCCGGGCGCGGCGCCGCACCCCAAACACAGCAGCAGCCCCGCACGGCGGGTGTCGATATTTCCCCGGCGGTACGCACGGGCTGTCAGCTGCGCGCACACCGCATACCCGCCCAGCCAGCTCAGCGGCAGCAGGGCGGCACGGCACTGCCGCGGCGTAAGCTGTGCTAAAATCAGGCTGCACGCCGCAAAGCAGGGAAACAGCGCCGGCAGCACACTGCCCACGCACAGCCGCAGCCCCTGTGCAAAGCCCCGCGCCGCCGCATCGGGGCACACCAACACCCCCGCCAGCAATGCCGACGCCGCCGCCAGCCAAAACCCACGTTTGAGCAAAGGGTTCATATCCCAACCTCCCCCGCGTATACTGGAATGATGATCCGAATGGGAGGGATGCCCTGTTGAAACCGCGCAAACCCCGCAAGGCGTCCCCGCGCCCGCAGCCGCCGACGCTGTTTGCCCAGCCGCCCGCCGCCTTTTACACGCTGCCGGAGATCGAGCTGCGCGGCGGTTGTGCCGTAGTGTCCGGCTGCCGCCGCGTACTGACCTTCACGCCCGAAAAAATCTGCGTGGATACGGGACGGGTGCTGATAACATTTTATGGCTGCCGTCTGCGAATAGAATCCCTTGTGGGAAAAAGGCTGATGCTGGCGGGGGAGGTGGCACGCATTGAGTTTTTGCACAAATGGCCAAAGGCTGACAACCGCACGGTTTGACCTTCTGCAGCTGCAAGTCGGCGGCAGCGGCACCGACATTGCCGCACTGCTCAGTCGGGCGGCGGGGCAGGGGATTCGCCTGCGGCGCATCATCCCCAACGAAACCGGCTGCACGCTGTACCTGTGGGGGCGGGATCTGGCTGCTTTTTCGGCACTGGCCGCACCCTGTGCTGTGCATATCGTGCGGCGCAAAGGCCCCGGCAGGGCAGGTGCCCGGCTGCTGCAGCGGCCCGGCGTCCTCTGCGGTGTCGTTCTGTTTTTGGCGCTGCTGCGCGTTTTCTCCGGCTATTTGTGGTGCATTGACTTCGGCACGCTGTCCCCCGACTGTGCGGCTGCTCTGCGCACCGTTTTGGCAGAGCAGCATATCACCGAGGGCTGCCGCCTGACCCAACCGCTGCTGCAGGCGGCGCAAAATACCGTGCTGCGGCAAAGCGGCACCTTCGGCTGGGTCAGCCTGAACTTTGTGAACGGCTGCCTGTTTGTGGAGAGCACGCCCAGCCAATACCAAGGTGTGCAGCCTGCGCCCGACGCCCGTTTTCTGCGCGCCAAGGCAGCAGGGGAGGTGCTGGCCGTCGAGGTACAAAGCGGCTTTGCCGAGGTCAAGCCCGGGCAGTTCGTGGCCGAAAACCAGCGCCTGGCCGTCTGCACACGCCTTGACCGCAGCGGGCGGGAGGTACACCAGCCGGTTTCGGGGCGGGTAGTGGCACAGGTGCAGAAAAGCTATGCCGCACAGTGCCCGCTGCAGGTCACAGCCGCACAGCTTACAGGGCGGCAGGCGCAGCGCCTTACCCTGTGTATTTTCGGACGCCGCTTTCTGCTGCAGGATGACGCCCCGCTTGAAGGAGACACCGACACCGCCCGGCTGCCGCTGCGCCTGGGGCGCACCTGCCTGCCGGGGTACCTTTTGCGCGAAACCTTTTGGCAGCGGCAGCCGCGGACGCAAGCCCTGTCCGAGGCCGCTGCCCGCGCACTGGCCCTGCGGGACTGCCGCCGTGCCCTGCTGGCGGACTTTCCCGATGCCGAAATTTTACGGGAGCAGCGCACCGTCACCGTGCAAAACGGCACGGCCCGCGCTGAGGTGTGCTATCTTTTTACCGCCGATATTGCGCAGGCGACGCAAGATTGAGTTCCCTGAAACGCACTGATTCTCGCGTCAAAACTGTTGAAAAAATTTTGTGCAAAATTAACAGTTTCTTTTGTCAATAACTGTGATATAATCTAAATGAGATATTGTGTAGTCTACATTATAGGGAGGATTTTTCTTTGGCAGAACGCTCTATCGAACTGGACAGCATTGAACTGGCCGCCGCCATTTTCGGCAGCGGCGACCGCAACATCCGTATGCTGGAAAAAGAATTCCGCGTCACCGCCGTATGCCGCGGCTCCGAGCTGCGCTTTTCCGGCGAGGATAAGGACGTGACCGCTGCCGTGCGCGCCATTGACGGCATGGTCACCCTGATGCAGAACCACACCCCGCTGGAGGAGCAGACCGTGCGCTACTGCATGAGCCTGGCCCGCGGCGGGGAGGAAAGCCGCCTGCGCGAGCTGACCGATGATTTTGTGGCGGTCACCGCCAAGGGCCGTCCCATCCACCCCAAAACGCTGGGGCAAAAAGAATATCTCGCCGCCATACGCAAAAATGCCGTCACCTTCGGCGTGGGACCTGCCGGCACCGGCAAGACCTATCTGGCCGTGGCGATGGCCGTCAAGGCGTTCAAATCCAAGGATGTCAGCCGCATTATTCTGACCCGCCCCGCGGTCGAAGCCGGCGAAAAGCTGGGCTTTCTGCCGGGCGATCTGCAAAACAAGGTCGACCCTTATCTGCGCCCTTTGTATGACGGGCTGTTTGATTTATTGGGGGCAGAGACCTTCCAGAAATTGTTTGAAAAGCAGGCCATCGAGGTCGCGCCCCTTGCCTACATGCGCGGCCGCACGCTGGACGATGCCTTTATCATCCTGGATGAAGCCC
>USNZ01000139.1 GCA_900556255.1 uncultured Oscillospiraceae bacterium | reverse complement strand
TCATTTCGGTTGGCTCCTTGTAGTAAAGTCGCTTTCAAAGTCGTGGGTCAGACCGTCCTGACGCAGCATGGCTTCCAAAGTGTCGATCTCGGTAGAAACATCTAAGCTGACGTCCTCCAGCAGGGTGTCGTACAGCTTGGTGTAAGCAAGGTTCAGGGTGTGCAAAATGGCGGTGATGTCACGGCGTATATCGGCGGCGCTGCCGGTATCGTCCCCCAGACCCAGCGCGGTATCCAGCAGCTTGCGGGTGGTGGGCAGGTAGTAGTCCCGCAGTCGGCGCAGCTGGGGCAGCTGCTCAGGGTGGGCAGCGGTAAAGTCCAGCATGGCGCGGCAGGTCTTTTGCATGGCGTCCAGCTCGGCATCGGTGTCCCTGCCAAGGCAGCCCCGACAGCTTTGCAGGTAGGCAAAAAAGGCTTCACACTCGCGGCGGAACTGCTCCGCCTCGCTCAAAGGCTCGGCAGGGGCAGGACTTTCAGCGGGCGTGGGGGCTTCGACCGGGTGGTACAGCGTATCGTCAAAGTACAAGGTGCTGAAATCCGCGCTGTACGCAGCCCCCGGAAAATCCCCGTCCGCCACCGCCTTTTGTACGTCCTTGTAGACCTGCTCCTGCTTCAGCAGGGCGGTGCGGGCAAGACCGGGCAGGTCGCACTGCCAGTCCCGCGCGGCGCGCAGCAGCTTGCGCAGACGGCTGAAATAAAAGAGCTTGCGCATCCCGGCAACTGCCATATACAAAAAGCCCAGCATGGCGGGATACGAACAAAAAAACAGGATCGGAAACACCCGAAAGGCGGCGTCGGATACGCCCAGCGCTGCGGGACCTACGCCCCATAAAATGCCCATGACCAGCGCCGTAATGCCGAAAATGCCGGTAAAGGTCCAGCCCACGACGGTCAGCGCAATACCGGCAGAATACCCGCCGTTTTTCAGCTTGTAATCCAAGCGGCGTTTCCATGAGGCAAAGCTGTCCGGCGGGGCGCCGCGGGCAGCGGAAATGGCATCCCCCGCCTGTGCCAGTGCGTCCGAAAGGCTGCCCAGCACGGTGGCGCCGACACCGGTGCCGAACTGCACGGCGTTGTCCAGCAAATCGCCCAAATCATGGTTCAGGCTGCTTTTAAGGTTCTGTTTCAGATCGTTTTTATAGTCGTTGTTATTTTGCGGCATATCCGTTCCTTACTTCTGCGGTGCATAATTTTCCATCAATTTGGCGGCGCAGCGCACACCGTCCACGGCGGCGGTCATAATGCCGCCCGCATAACCGGCACCCTCGCCGCAGGGGTACAGCCCCGGCAGGCTCAGGCATTGCAGGTCATCTTTTCCGCGCACAAGGCGCACGGGGCTGCTGGTGCGGGTTTCCAGACCCGTCAAAACGGCATCGGGGGCGCGGTAAGCGGCCATTTTACGGCCAAAATCGCCCAGGCCCTGCCGCAAAGCGGCAGAAAGTTCGCCGGGCAAAAGGCTGCTTAAATCGCAGGGGGTCACGCCGCGGGGGTAGCTGGGCTGCACGCGGTCAAGCGCAAGTTCACTGCCGCCCGAAAGAAAGCTGCCCACGGTCTGGGCGGGGGCGGCATATCCCCCGCCGCCCGCGCGGAACGCCGCCTGCTCCAACTCGCGCTGAAAGGCCACAGCCTTGGAGGGGTCGTTGTCAAAGTCGCGCCCGTCCACACTGACGACAACGGCAGCATTGGCGTTTTTGCCGTCGCGGGCGTGCAGGCTCATGCCATTGGTCACGACACCGCCCGCCTCGCTGGCAGCGGCGCATACCACGCCGCCCGGGCACATACAAAAGGTGTAGACACACCGCCCGCCATCCACATGGCTGCTGAGCTGGTACTCGCCCTTGGGCAGGGCGGGGTGTCCGGCTGCGCCGTGGTACAGGCTTTCGTCAATATCGGTTTGCAGGTGTTCGGCGCGAAAGCCCACTGAGAAGGGCTTACATTCCAGCGGCAGCCCCTGTCGGTGCAAAACGGCAAAGATGTCGCGGGCGCTGTGTCCCACAGCCAAAATCAGCTGCTCACAGGCAATGTCCCCGTCGGTGGTTGTGATGCCCGCCAAGCGCCCGCCGCGCACGGTAAGCCCGGTCAGGGCGGTGTTGAAGCGCACCTCCCCGCCCAGGGACTCGATCTCGGCGCGGATATTGCGGATAACACCCCGCAGCAAATCGGTACCTACATGGGGCTTTTGCCGCCAGGCAATATCGGCGGGGGCACCGTGTGCCAAAAAGGCTTCCGTCACAAAGCCGCAAAGGGGATCCCCTGCACGGGTGGTCAGCTTGCCGTCCGAAAACGTCCCTGCGCCGCCCTCCCCAAACTGAATGTTGGCGTTGGGGGCAAGCTCGCCCGTGGCCTCAAAATGCTCGACGGCGCGCACACGCTCGTCCAGGGCAGGGCCGCGCTCCAATACCAGCGGACGGTAGCCGTGGCGGGCCAGCAGCAAGGCGGCAAAAAGCCCGGCAGGGCCAAGCCCCACCACGACGGGGCGGTGCATCAGCGGTGCGCTGCCCGTGGCAAAGCGGTATTGCGGGGCGGCGGCAAAGCTGACGCCGGGCGTATCGGCCAAAGCGGCCTCCTGCCGTTCATCGGGCAGGGTCACGGCGATCGTGTATACCAGCACGGGCTTGCCGCGCCGTGCGTCCACCGAAAGCCGTGCTACGCCGCAATGGGAAGTCTGCGAACGGTGCAGGTGCAAAAGGCGCAGCGCCTTGGCGGCGGCCTCGGCATCGGGGTCATGCAGGGTTAGCGGTAGGCGGATGTTGCGAACCAAAAGCATACTTTTCGGGTACCTCAACTCTTATTTAACAGTGATCTCGCACTGCACCGTATAGCTGCCGGTGGCAAAGATGCGGGACGATGCGGGAATTTGGATCGTTACAGGGATGGTCTGCTGTCCGGCGGTCAGGTTCAGGCTCTGGCAGTCGATCTGTGCCACCACGCTGTCAGCCGAAAGATTTTCAATATCTTCGGCGGGGCCGTACAGCTCAACGCCGCTGACAAGGCTGGACAAAATTTCCAGCTCGTAATTGCTGGGTACGTTGATGGCGCGAATGTTGGAAACATTCAGCTTGGTGGAGGTCAAATGGTCGGTGTTAAAGCTCAAGGTAACATTGGATACACCGTCCAGAGAAACCACGCCTGCAGGAAGTTCGATCAGGCGCTGATAATCGCGGTCCAGCTCAAATTCCTGTGCCAGGTCAAAATCGGTCACAGCCAGGGAGTCCAGCGTGCTGATGGTGCGGGCAGACCCGGCTACACGCAGCGTCTGCTGACTCAGGGAATATTTCAGGCTGTTTACATCAAACCCCTTGGGTATGCCGATGAAATTGACCGCCAACGGCAGTTCGCGCACCTGATAGATGGTAAGGGTAACGTTGGCGGAATCGTTGTCCATCGTGGTGTACAAAGGCGTTACGACGGCACCGTTTTCGTCCCGCATTTCCAAGTTGGCGGGCAGCGTGGTGGTATCGGCCAGCGGGGTATCGTCGTCAACAGGGGCTACTACGGCGGCAATGCGGTCCAGCTCGGATGTTGGGCCGCGCAATGTGACCTCAGCGGGTACGGTGGCAGTACGGTTAAGCATGTAGTTTTCTGCCACGGCAACGCCGGAGGTGTCCACCGTGACAGGCACGGTCTTTTCGCTGACCTCATCAAATACGACGTCTATGTTGGTGGGAGATTCCACCGTACACTTGATGTTGCCGGAAAAGTCGCTTGTATTGGTGATCTTGGCCTGCAGACGCAGGGTGGCCTTGCCGGGGCCGTTGACGCTTGCATAGCTGGGATAAACCATGATGTCGGACGCGGTGATTCTGCCGATGGTGGTCATGTTGCCCTCTACCCGCACGGTCACGCCGGAAAGATCCGGCTTTTCCACAATGTCCAACCCCTGGTTGATGTAGGTGGAGGCAGAATACGAATAGTTGATAGGCACGTCGGCGCGGGTCACGTTGCCTTGGGGATCAATGTAGACAGTGACAACGATCCAGGTCGCCAGGCCGAAAAGCAATGCCAGAAACATCGAGAAAAAGCGGTTGTCCCAAAGGGAACGGCTATGGGGCTCATTGGGTGTCGGCATGGGATGCGATACCTCCTTTGCGCAGGATGCGCTGCAGCAGCGGTACGTTTTCGTCGGAGATTTCCTCCGGC
>USNZ01000138.1 GCA_900556255.1 uncultured Oscillospiraceae bacterium | reverse complement strand
GAAAGCTGCCCCGGCAGGTTTTCAACCTCGACTTTGCCCAGTGTTTCCAGCGTGGGCTTGAGTTGGTACAGCCCGTCCATGGCGGTGGAATACCCGCGCACCCAGCACCCGCTGCGGCGGGTACAGCCCTGGCAGGTGGTGCGGGCGACATGCTCGACCACGAAGTCGAAGTTTTCGCCCTTGGGCGGGGCCTGGCGGTCACAGACGGCGGTGACGGTGTCGGCAATGTCGCTCAGGGCGTCGGCCACCCCCGCCAAACGGCGGGCGGCACCGTTCAGCGGCTGGGTCTGCAGGGGCGGCGCGGGCGGCGGAAACAACCCCTGCAGCAGGGTCTGCGGCAGTGCCAGGGCGGCCGCAAGCCCCGTACCTGCGGCGGTGGCCAGCGGCAGCAGGGCGGAAAGATCCGGCAGGGCCAGCGCCCCCACACCGCACCCTGCCGCAAACGCGGCGGCACAGCGGCGGCGGTCCCCGCGGAACAGGCTGCCCGCTGCCAACCCGCCCAGCGCCACGGCACAGGCGGCGGGACACAGGGCGCGGTCGGCGGCAGTCAGCGCCGCGCAAAAGGCGATGCACAAAACGGCGGTCTGCTCCAAGGTGCCGTACACCGCACAGCAGAACACGGCGGCGGCAAACAGGGCCAGACGCGGCGCAAAGGCGGCCGCGGCAAAACGCTGTGCACAGCAGGCGGAGACCGCCAGCGCCAGACACAGCCCCTTGGGCTGCCGCAGCGGAAATTTGGCAAACCCCGCGCCCAGCAGGGCGGCCAGCAGAGCCGTGCAAAGCAGCCCTGCGACCTCGGACGGGGCGACCGATGCGCGCAAAAACCAGAAAACAAGCGGTATGGCCGCCAGCACGGTAAGCCCCGCCCCGACGGCTGCGCGCCGATTGTTTACGGTACAGCGTATTATTGCGGCGCAAAGCGTACTGCCCGCCAGTGCAATGCCCAAAATGCCCGGCTGCAGCAGCAGGGAGGACGTGGCGGCCCCCAGACCCGCCGCCAAGGCGTATCCCGACGGGCAGCCCAGCACAAGGGCCGGCCCGAACGGTGCCGCCCCGCCGTACACCTGCCCGGCCCCCAGCAAAGCACCCCCTGCCGCCGACGCGGCCTGCCACAGCCACACCGAGGTACGAACCCCCGGCACCCACCGCGCGGACGGCGCACCCCCTGCCGAAAGCCGCAGCCGCTGCCTGGTAAAAACAGCCATACAAATGCCCCCTTTATTGATATGTTGGTTACGGGAAAACTATACCATGCGGGGGACGGTTTTTTGGTGGAAATATGAGAGCTGCGGAAAGTTGAGAGAAGTAGGGCGGGGTGACCCCACCCCGCCGGGGAAATGGGCGGCAGCCGCAAAACTGCCGGGCGGCATATATGCCGCCCCTACAGAGTACCCGTTATGTCGTTGTTACCGCAAGGCGGCAAGGAGGGGTCGAGACCCCTCCCTACATTACTAACCGTAAAAGGGCTTTTTTCGGTGACAGCTTCCCCCAAAGGGGGAGCCATACAGGTGGTTTACCCGTTCGTTTGGCGTTGCCGTTTGGTCGCGGGCGGGGCATGCCCCGCCCCTACCGCGCAGTGAATTTTTATTGCCCCGCAGGGCGGGGGTGGCACCGTGCAAGACACCTTAAAAACTATACAAAACGTATAACTGCCCCTAAAATTATACAAAAAGTCCCTAACTTAAATAAAGCCCCCGAAAATCGGGAGCTTTTATACAATTTGTTGAAGTTTTGGGGTCGTTTTACAAATAGCTCATTTCTTCGCGGCGCTGGGTGACAAGGGCGGGGTTATCCAGCACGGCACCCGCGCCCAGAGCGACGCAGTCCAGCGGGCTTTCGGCAATGTGGACGTCAATGCCCGTTTCGTTGCGGATCAGGGTGTCCAGCCCGCGCAGCAGCGCGCCGCCGCCCGAAAGCATAATGCCGCGGTCGATGATATCGCTGGAAAGCTCGGGCGGGGTGGATTCCAGCGTGTCCTTGATGGCATCCACGATGCGCATCAGGCAGTCGGACATGGCGTCGCGCACCTCGTCGGAACGGATCATAATGTCCTTGGGCAGGCCGTCCACCAGGTTGCGGCCCTTGATCTCCATGCCGGTTTCGGGGTCCTGCGGGCAGGCGGAGCCGATCTCGATCTTGATCTGCTCGGCGGTGCGCTCGCCCACCAGCAGGTTGTATTTGCGCTTGATAAAGGCAATGATGCTCTGGTCCAGCGCGTCGCCGGCGCAGCGCACACTGCGGCTGGACACCGTGCCCGACAGGCTGATGACGGCAACCTCGGCGGTGCCGCCGCCGATATCCACGATCATGCTGCCTACGGCGTCGGTGGTGGGCAGACCCGCACCGATGGCGGCGGCCATCGGCTCCTCGATGACGGTGACCTGGCGCGCGCCCGCCTTGGCGGCGGCCTGGCGCACGGCGCGGCGCTCGACCTCGGTGACGCCGGACGGCACACAGATGACCACGCGCGGGTGGGCCAGCAGCGTGTTGCCGCAGGCCTGGCGGATAAAGCTTTGCAGCATGGCGGCGGTGATGTCAAAGTCGGCAATGACGCCGTCCTTCAGGGGGCGCACCGCCACAATGGAGCCGGGAGCACGGCCGATGACCGCCTTGGCCTCCTTGCCGACGCAGCGCACACGCAACTCGTCGGTGCGCGGGTCGACCGCCACAACGCTGGGCTCGCGCATGATGATGCCGCGGCCCTTCATGTACACAAGGGTATTGGCGGTACCCAGATCAATGCCGATATCTTTGGTAAACATAGTGCGAAATCTCCCGATAAAACGTGTAAAAAACTGCGTAAAACGACCCATGGCGGCCTCCCCCGATGCGGGGCGGCCCTTAGCCCAGACGCTGCAAAAGCGCGGCGGTGCGGTAAACGGGCAGCCCCATAATGTTGTAGTAGCAGCCCTCTATGCCGGTGCACCACAGCGCGGCATGGCCCTGAATGGCGTAGGCACCCGCCTTGTCGTAAGGCTCGGGCGTGCGCACATAGCGCAGCAGGTCGGCCTCGTCGATGGGGGCAAAGTGCACGGTGGTCGTCTCGGCACAGGCGAGTTTATGCCCGTTTTGGCAGACACAGACCCCCGTGTGCACCCTGTGGCTGCGGCCCGAAAGCGCGCGCAGCATACGCAGGGCGTCGGCTTCGTCGTGCGGCTTGCCGAAAACCGCGCCGTCACATTCCACCACGGTGTCAAACCCGCAGACGGTGTCCGTCGGGTGGGCGGCGGCGACGGCCTCGGCCTTGGCGGTGGCCAGGCTTTGCGCCAGATGCGCCGGGGTGTCGGCGGTGATTTCGCTTTCGTCCACGTCGGAGGTGATGACGGTGTAGTCTTGGGTGATCAGCGCCATCAGTTCACGGCGGCGCGGGCTGCCGGAGGCTAAGATCAAGGCCATAGAGGATTGCTTCCTTTCTAAACCAGTATACAGGGGTGGGGTGTCGAAACGGCACGATATGGGGTGGAGCTGGAAAATTTTGGTAATTACAGTTTGCCCGTGGAGCCGAACCCGCCCGCACCGCGCTGGGAGTCGGACAGTTCCTCGGCAGGGGCAAAGTTTGCCTGCCACACGGGGGCGATGCACAGCTGGGCGACGCGCTCGCCGGGCTGGACGGTGTAGCTTTCGGTGGAAAGATTGACCATAGGTACGCGCAATTCGCCGCGGTAGTCGCTGTCGATGACACCGACGCCGTTGGCCATGCAGATGCCGTGCTTGATGGACAGCCCGCTGCGGGCATATACCAGCGCAACGCAGCCGGCATCGGGCAGTTCGATGGCAAGGCCGGTGGGGATCAGGGCGCGCTGCATGGGCGCAAGGGTAAGGGGTTCATCCAGCAAAGCGCACAGATCGGCGGCCGCCGCGCCGAGTGTGGCGTAAGCGGGAACCTGAGCGCGGGGGTCAAGTTTTTTGTATTTTACGGTAGGGGACATGGGGGGACCTCCGATTATAGATACTAGATAAAAGATAATAAAAAAGATAATAGATAAAAGATAATAGATAAAAATTATGGTGGAGCGCCGCGCAGCGGCGCTGAAAAAATATTTCGTGCTGTAATGTAGGACGTGCCTTATTACGATATATCGTGCTATCGGCTAGATTGCACGGAACGGTCACTGCGCCCGCAGGCGCGTTTCGGAGCGCAACCGCCGCACAGCGGCGGCT
>USNZ01000137.1 GCA_900556255.1 uncultured Oscillospiraceae bacterium | reverse complement strand
CTGTTTCCGGCAGGTTGTAGGGGACGCATAGTTGCGTCCCGTGCGGATTATCCGTAAGGTTGCGTTGTTGGGATGGCTGCGGCGGGCGGCATATATGCCGCCCCTACGAATGACCCGTTATGTTGTTGCAAACGAAAAGTCGCGGGCGGGGCGTGCCCCGCCCCTACCGCGCGGTGATTTTTATATATTGCGATAACCGCAAGTTTTCCCCTCATCAGTCACCTGCGGTGACAGCTCCCCCCAAAAGGGGAAGCCTCCCGTGCGGAGCAGCGTTATGTCGCGGGGAGGGGCTGTACATCAGGAACGTTGTTTTTTTCGCAAGTTTTTTGTCGAAAGCCCTACACAAACGGGGGAATGTGTGTTATAATCATAACAAATAGCCTTTTTTATGAGAGAGAAAGGTTTGTATGATAAAGGAGGATCCCCTTATGCCCACTATTGCCCTGCTGGCGCTCGAAGCTGCCGACGGAACAGTTGTGCTGACCAGCATTACGCTGGTGTTCGCCATGCTGGTCGCCTTGTGCCTGATCATCATGGCCGAAGGCAAACTGTTTGATGCATTGAACAACAAAAAGAACCCCAAGCCTGCCCCCAAGGCAGACAAACCCGCTGCAGCTCCCGCTGCCAAGCCTGCCGCTGCCCCTGCCCCCAAGGCTGAGGGCGGTATCCCCGGTGAGATCATTGCCGCTATCTCCGCTGCCGTTGCCACGGTTGTGGGCGGCAATGCCGTGATCCGCGGTATCAAGCGTATCCCCAAGAACGGCGGCAGCCGCCGCGGTGCCTGGGGCGATGCCGGCGTACAGGAACACACCACGCCGTTTATGTAAGGAGGGGCAACGAATACCATGGGTGCAATTTTAACCAATATCAGCGAGATCTTTGCCAACTCCGGTTGGGCGCAGATCTTCTTTGCAGAGGGCGGCTGGAAGTATGCCGTCATGATCGTCGTGGCTTGCGTGCTGCTGTACCTGGCCATTGCCAAGCAGTTTGAACCGCTGCTGCTGCTGCCCATCGGCTTTGGTATGTTGATGACCAACCTGCCGCTGGACGGCATTTTCCACATGAACATCTTCATCAACGAAACCAACCACATCGACTGGGCCTTGCTGGGTTCCACCGGCGGCATGGCGGACTACATCTATCTGGGCGTTAAGCTGGGCATTTACCCCCCGCTGATCTTCCTGGGCATCGGTACCATGACCGACTTCACCCCGCTGATCGCCCGCCCCTCCAGCCTGCTGCTGGGCGCTGCCGCACAGCTGGGCATCTTCTTCACCTTTGTCGGCGCTAAGCTCCTCGGCTTCACCAACCCCGAGGCTGCCTCCATCGGCATCATCGGCGGCGCCGACGGCCCCACCGCCATCTACGTTACCACCAAGCTGGCCCCGCACCTGCTGGGTTCCATTGCCGTGGCGGCGTACTGCTATATGGCGCTGGTGCCGGTCATTCAGCCGCCCATTATGAAGGCGCTGACCACCGAAAAAGAACGCCGGATCGTTATGGAAACCCCGCGCAAGGTTTCCAAGACCGAGAAGATCCTGTTCCCCATCATCGTTACCATCATCGTTTCCCTGACGCTGCCTGACGCCGCCCTGCTGGTCGGCTGCCTGATGATGGGCAACCTGATGAAGGAATCCGGCGTGGTCGAGCGTATCACCAAGACCGCCGGCAACGAATTGATGAACATCATCACCATCTTCCTGGGCTTCACTGTCGGCTGCACCACCAACGCCGCAACCTTCCTGAACCTGCAGACCGTCGAGATCATCGTTCTGGGCGTCATCGCCTTCGGCGTCGGCACCGCAGGCGGTGTGCTGCTGGGCAAGGTAATGTGCGTCGTCACCCACGGCAAGGTAAACCCGCTGATCGGCTCTGCCGGTGTTTCCGCCGTGCCTATGGCCGCCCGTGTTTCCCAGAAGGTTGGCCAGGAGTACAACCCCAGCAACTACCTGCTGATGCACGCCATGGGCCCCAACGTGGCCGGCGTTATCGGCTCTGCGGTTGCCGCCGGTATCCTGATCAATATGTTCGGCTGATTTCCGCGCTTTTCACAGCCCCTGCCAAACGGTGGGGGCTGTTTTTTTGTTGCGGCGGAACTTGCATAGTAGTGCAATTTATTCTATAATATAAGCAATATATGGGCAAAACGAATCCACAAAAGGGAGGTGCGGCGATGCTGAATATAGCGGTGGTGGATGACGAGCGCGAAAACCGCGAGCGCCTGTGCGGTTTTATAAACCGCTACGCGCAGGAAAACAACCTGCCCTTGGTGGTGACCGATTTTGCGGACGGTGCGCAGATCGCCGAGCCGTACCAAGGCGGGTTTGACATTATATTTCTGGACATCGAAATGCCGATGCTGGGCGGTATGACGGCCGCCGAGCGTATCCGCGCCGCCGACCCCGACGTGGTGCTGGTGTTCGTGACGAATCTGGCGCAGTACGCCATTCGCGGCTATGAGGTCGAGGCGTTTGATTTCGTCCTAAAGCCGGTGGAATATTACCCGTTTTCGGTCAAGCTGGGGCGGGCGGTGCGCCGCGTGCAGAGCCGCCGCGGCAAGCAGCTGGCCTTGCAGACGCCCGACGGGCTGCGTATGGTGGACTCTGAGCAGGTGTTGTATCTGGAAACCCACGACCGTATGCTGCACTACCACACGGCGGACGCGGTGTACTCGGTGCGGGGCAGCCTGCAAAAAGCCGAGCAGGAGCTGGCGGGGCATCACTTTGCCCGCTGCAACCAGTGCTACCTGGTCAATTTGAAGTACGTCAGCGGCGCAGACAACGAGTTTGTCACGGTGGCCGGTGAAAAACTGGAAATCAGCCGCCGCCAGCGCACTGCATTTTTTGCGTCCATGGCGGGGTATGTCGGGGGTGTGCTGTGATGGCGACGGTGCTTTCGGCGTGGGTGTATATGGCGGGGGCGCAGCTTTGCTTTTGGCTGCCGCTGAACCGCCGC
This sequence comes from uncultured Oscillospiraceae bacterium, assembly GCA_900556255.1. Lineage (GTDB taxonomy): Bacteria > Bacillota > Clostridia > Oscillospirales > Ruminococcaceae > Gemmiger. The sequence goes on along the minus strand of USNZ01000137.1, from coordinate 1,214 downwards.
CCCGATTTTGCGCGCCGCGCGGCGCTTTGCTTTGCGGCAGATTTTGCGCTGGCGGTCTTTGTCATTGCACAGGTGAACCGCTGCGGGCTGAGCATACCCGGCTTTGTGGCGGCCAGCGCGGGCTTTATGGTATGGTCGGCGGTGGCTACGCGGCTGTGTACGCCGCTGAATACGCCCGGCAGCGTGTACTGCGCGGTCTGGGTGCTGCTGGTGGCCGAGACCGCCCACGAGCTGTGGCTGATGCTGGTGTGGACGGCCGAACAGCGGTTGCATTGGACCTTTGTGCCCGCCATGCAGCCCGTAACGCTGGTGCTGTATTACCTGCTGCTGCGCTACACCGCCGCGCGCACCATGCCGCAGGCGGGCAGTTACCGTATCGGGCCGCGCCAGCTGGTCAGCGGCCTGCTGCTGAGCGCCATTTTTGTGGTGCAGAGCGTGGTGCTGCTGTTCCAGCGCGGCGAGGGCGTGAACTCGGCGCTGGTGGTTTCGGCGGTTTTGACGCAGTTGTACTGCCTGACGCTTTTGTATCTGCAGACCGAGCTGTTTAAGAAATCGGCCATGAAAAAAGAGATGGATATGCTGAACCTTTTGTATGAGCGCCAGCGCCGGCAATACCTTGTGGCGCGCAAAAATGTACAGCTTATCAACAAAAGATGCCACGATTTGAAGGTGCAGATCGCGGATCTGCGCCGCCTTGCGCCCGCTGCCGCCGAGGCGCAGCTGCGTGAGGCCGAGGCCGCCGCCGCTGCCTACGACACCGCCGCCGACACCGGCAACGAGGTGCTGGACGTGGTGCTGACCGAAAAGACCCTGCTGTGCCAGGCCGACGGCATACGGCTGCACAGCGTGGCGGACGGACGCTGTATGCGGTTTTTGGAGGCGGGCGACCTGTACACGCTGTTCAGCAACGTGTTAGACCTGTGCATCCAGCAGGCCAAGGCGGTGCCCGAACCTGAGCATCGAATGATCGACCTGGTGGTGGTGCATCGGCAGGGGTTTGCGGTCATCAGTGCGGCGGTGCCGACGCAGATTGCCGCCCCCAAGGAGGATTACCAGCTGAAGGTGATACGCCGCATTGTGGAGGGCCACAACGGTGTGCTGACCTGCGAGCGCGCGGGCGGGTTTTACACGGTGAAGATTTTGTTCCCGACGTGAAAACGGTACTTTCTTTGGACGCCCAAAGAAAGTACCAAAGAAAGGCGCCGCTACTTCCG
>USNZ01000136.1 GCA_900556255.1 uncultured Oscillospiraceae bacterium | reverse complement strand
TTCGCCCCGCCGGGGCGAACATTGCTCGCTCCCCGGCTTCGCACGCTCAGCCGGGGTCCCACGCTCGCAACCCCGCAGCCCCCCGGCCGTGCCCCGCGCTTCGGAAGTAGCGGCGCCTTTCTTTGGTACTTTCTTTGGGCGCCCAAAGAAAGTACAGTTCTCACCTCGGCTGCATCGCACTTTTGCGGTACTGCTGCGGGCTTTGGCCGACCATCGCCGTAAAGCGGGTCGAGAAATTGCTCTCGTCCCCGAACCCTACCTGATGCGCGATCTCGCTGACCGCAAAATCCGTCAAAACCAGCAGCTCCTTGGCGCGGGTGATGCGGGTGGACAGCAAAAAATTGTAGGGCGTCGTGCCCGTGTACTGCCGAAACAGCCGCAAAAACCAGCTTTTGCTCACGGGGGTCTGCGCCAGCAGCGCGTCCAGCGACAAAGGCTCGGCGTAGTGGGCGCGGATGTACCCCGTCGCCTGCTCGATCAGCGCACGGTTGGAGCGCGAGGCGTCCCCCGCCAGCAGCCGCCCCGCCAGCAGCGCCAACATACGGTGCAGCGTCAGCCCCGTTTCGATCTGCGCCGCCACCGTGCCGCGGTCCCACTCGGCAAAAACGCTTTCAAACAGGGGCTGCATCTCCCACCCGCTTACCCGCACGGGGGTCAGGCGGTTTTGCGGCAGCAGCGTTTCGGCCATGTTCGTCACGCCCGCGCCGTCCAGATGCACCCAATAATGCTGCCAGCTTTCCTGCCCGGGCGCGGTGCAGTAGCTTTGCGGGGTGCGGCAGTTCAGCAGCAGCGCACTGCCGGCGGGCAGCTCCACCTGCTGGGCGTCCTGCTCGATCAGCCCCGCGCCCGCCACCGTGTAAAACAGGATATAACTTTCCTTGTCGGTGCGCGCCGTGGCAAACCGGCTGCGCCCGTAAAAATGCCCCGCCTCGGTGCAGTAAAAGGGCTGTGCCAGCACCGCCGCGCCGGGGGTCGCGCGCAGCCAAAGGCTGCGTTCCTCCACGTCCATATTGTAGGTCAGCATAGTGTGCCTCCTGCAGTGGGATTTTCACAAAGAACACGGCGCTTTTGCCGATGGAACATCGCGCGGCACCGCATTATACTATGGTTAGCAGCGGGGGAGGCAACCTCCCCGCCACCATTATTTTACCAAAAAGGAGCGAATTATGCAATCCTGTACTTTGGCAGTGGATATCGGCGCGTCCAGCGGGCGGCACATCGTGGGCACGGTGCAAAAGGGCAAATTGGTGCTGCGCGAGGTCTACCGCTTTGAAAACGGCGTACACCGCCAAAACGGCCACCTTTGCTGGGACATTGAAGCCCTGGCGCGGGAGGTGCTCAACGGCCTGAAAGCCGCCCACGACGCGGGCTACACCCCCGCCACCGTCGGCATTGACACCTGGGCCGTGGACTTTGTGCTGCTGGATAAAAATGGCAAACGCCTGGGCGATGCCGTCGCCTACCGCGACGAGCGCACCGAGGGCATGCGCGACGCACTGGCCGCCGCCGGGCTGCCCTTTGCCGAGCATTACGCCCGCACGGGCATCCAGTACCAGCCTTTCAACACCGCGTATCAGCTGGCGGCGCTGAAAAACGAACACCCCGAACAGCTCGCCGCCGCCGAAACCTTTTTGATGATCCCCGACTACCTCAACTACCTGCTGTGCGGCGTTGCCGCCAACGAGTACACCAACGCCAGCACCACGGCGCTGGTGGGGGCCGAAAGCAAGGATTGGGACGATGCGCTGATACAAAAGCTCGGTCTGCCGCGCAAAATTTTCCAAAAAATCCTGCTGCCCGGCACGGCGCTGGGGCACTTTACGCCGCAGGTGCAGGCGTTTGTCGGCTTTGACGCCGAGGTCGTGCTGCCCGCCACCCACGACACCGGCTCGGCATTTTTGGCCGTGCCCGCCCGCGATGACGAGGCCGCCTATCTTTCCAGCGGCACATGGAGCCTGCTGGGCGTCGAAAACAGCAAGCCCATCACTACCCCCGAAAGCTGCGCCGCCAACTTTACCAACGAGGGCGGCTACAACTACCGTTTCCGCTACCTCAAAAACATCATGGGGCTGTGGATGATCCAATCCATCCGCCGCGAACTGGGCGAAAGAAACGGCACACGGCCGAGCTTTCCGGAATTGATCGCCGCCGCGCAGGGCGCCGCCGATTTTGCAAGCTGCGTTGACCCCGACGACAGCCGCTTTCTGGCGCCCGCCTCGATGATCGACGAGGTCAAAGCCGCCTGTGCCGATACAAACCAACCCGTGCCGCAGACCACAGGCGAGGTCATGCAGTGCGTCTACAACTCGCTGACGCAGGACTACCGCCGCGCCGTGCTGGACCTGCAGGCGCTGACGGGGCGCACCTACACCAGCCTGAACATTGTGGGCGGCGGCAGCCAGGACGGCTACTTAAACCAACTTACCGCCAACGCCACGGGGCTGACGGTGTTCGCCGGCCCCACCGAGGGCACAGCCCTGGGCAACCTGATGGTGCAGATGATCCGCGCGGGCGAGTTCATCGACCTGGCAGCAGCCCGCGCCGCCATCCGCCGCAGTTTTACCATTCAGGAATACACACCCGAAACCAAACAGGAGGTATGAACCAATGTTAGTGGAAACCAAAGCCCGTGTGGGCGTATTTGCCATTGCGCTGGGCGCGTATCTGCCCCAGTTCCCCGGCCTTGTCCCGGAATTTGAGGGCCAGTACGCCGCCTTCAAAAAGACGCTGCCCGACACCGTGGAGCTGGTGGACGGCGGTATCGTGACCACCAAGGAGCAGTCGATGGCCGCGGGCGACAAGTTCCGCGCCGCCGACGTCGACCTGGTCATTTTGCAGCTGCTGACCTACGCGACCTCGTACAACATGCTGCCCGCCGTGCGCGACCTGGACGTGCCCGTCGTGCTGGTGAACGTGCAAAAGAAAAAAGCGCCCGACTACGCCAACACAGACACCCCCACCTGGCTGGGCGAGCTGTACGCCTGCGGTGCCGTGGGCGAGATGGTGGCCGATCTGGAGCGCGCAGGCAAGCGCCATGCCGTTATCACCGGCGTGGTGGAGGGCGGCGACCCCGCCGTGCAGGCCGAAATCAACGACTGGTGCAAGGCCGCGCAGGTGCGCCGCCGTTTCCGCGACACCAACCTGGCGCAGATCGGCCGCCCATACCCCGGCATGATGGACCTGTACATCGACGAAACCAACCTGTACAACCGCATGTGGCTGTACACCAAGCAGTTTGACTGGGAAAAAATGTGGGCCATCGCCGACAACGTCACCGACGAGGCCGCCATCCGCGCCAAGGCGGAGGAAATTCTGGACACCTTTGACATCGAGGGCGGCGCCACGGTGGAGACCGTCTGGGACATGGCGCGCTACGTCGTGGCGTTTGAGCAGTGGGTCAAGGACGAAAAGCTGGCCTTTGTGGCCTCCCACTACGACGGCTTTGCCAAGGGCGTGGCGGGCAAGCTGGATTCCATGCTGATCCCCGCCTTCTCGATGCTCATCAAGCAGGGCACGGCCTGCGCGGTCGAGGGCGATATCAAGGTGGCCATGGCGATGAGCATCCTCAAGACCATTGCGGGCACAGGCCAGCTCAGCGAGATGTACTCCATCGACTTTAACGAGGATATCTGCATCATCGGCCATTCCGGTTCCGGCGACGCGGATATTTCCCAGGCAAAGAAGCCGACCATGAAGATCGTGCCCGTGTTCCACGGCAAGACGGGCGGCGGCTACCTGACCCAGTTCTACCCGCCGGTGGGCGACGTGACCTATCTGGGCATCACGCAGGACAAGGACGGCCACTTTAAGTTTGTGGTGGCCGAGGGCGTCAACGAGCCGGGACCGATCTTCACCTTTGGCGACACCAACATGCGCACCCGTTTCAGCTGCGGCGCGCGGGAGTTCTGCAACCGCTGGAGCGAGGCCGGCCCCACCCACCACATGGCCGCCGCCGTCGGCCGCCACATCGACACGATTTTGAAGGTGGCGAAGATCTTCAACGTGCCTGTGGATGTGATCACGCGGTAAAGCTGCGTACTACATGTTCTCTCTTTTGGCAGCAAAAGAGAGAACCAGAGAAAACTGCCGCTGTTTCGACGCAGCGGACCCACGACCAAGGGGCTGCTCGCCCCTTGGAACCCCAAAGCGGTAGGTCGCGGACGGGCGGGGCTAAAAAATCGTCAAGACACATTTTTTGACGCCCCGC
>USNZ01000135.1 GCA_900556255.1 uncultured Oscillospiraceae bacterium | reverse complement strand
GTGAAAACGGTGTCGGCGGTCTGGTCAGCCAGGGTCTGGGCACCAGCATGCTGCAGATGCCCAACATCATCCGCAACCCCCGCATCTGGATCCCCCCGACGCTGGCCGCTGCCATCACCGGCCCCATTGCGACCTGCCTGTTCCGCCTGGAGATGAACGGCCCCGCCGTATCCAGCGGTATGGGCACCTGCGGTCTGGTGGGTCAGATCGGCGTGTACACCGGCTGGGTCGAGGCCGGCAAGGCTGTGACTGCCTTTGACTGGCTGGGCCTTGTGCTGATCTGCTTTGTTCTGCCCGCCGTGCTGAGTGTGATTTTTTGCGAGTTTATGCGCAAAAAGGGTTACATCAAGGACGGCGACCTGAAACTGGATTGATTTCGTAAGGAGGAATTACTATGGCAAAAGCGTTGGTATTTTTTGCTCCCGGTCTGGAGGAGTGCGAGGGTCTGTTGTGCGTGGACATTCTGCGCCGCGCAGGTGTGAAAGTGACCATTGCGGCAGTGGGCGGCAGCAAAGCCGTGACCAGTGCCCGCGGCATTACGGTGGTGGCGGACACCCTGACAGAGGAAGTTTTGACGGACGCCTATGACGCCTGTGTGCTGCCGGGCGGCATCCCCGGTGTGAACAACCTGAAAGCCGACACCGTTGTGCGCCGCATCGTGCAGGACTTTGCCGCCAAGGGCAAGTGCATTGCCGCTATCTGCGCAGCACCCACCGTGCTGGCGGATTTCGGCGTGCTGAAAGGCAAACGCGCCACCGTCTACCCCGGTATGGACGCGCCGCTGACCGCCGCAGGGGCGACCTACACCGGCGAGCAGGTCACCGAGGACGGCAACGTCATTACCGGTGAGGCACTGGGTGCGGCGATCCCCTTTGCGCTGGCGCTGGCTGCCCGCCTGAACGGGCAGGACGCCGCCGACCACGTTGCCAAAGCCATTGTGGTGCGGTAAATGTTTTGTCAAAGAAGGGGTTCGTCGCGGTGTGGCTGCGCCACGCTCCTGCACCCCTCCTTTGGATTCACCCCGTCGCAAAAAATCACGTTCTCATGCCTGACGGCGACTCGAACGCGATTTTTGACTCTAGCGGTATTTTCATCGTCGGCACATGTCCGCCGATGAAAATGGTTGGAAAATTTTCTTTTTCGACAGACTGTTCCCCGCTTTTTTGAAAAAGCGGGGATTTTTTATTGACAAAACCAAGATATCGTAATACAATATCATTAGACGATATCGTTATACGAGGTGAACCAAGATGCCCAAGCAAGCACTGGAAAATCTGACCGAGGCTATGTTCTATACCCTGATGGCATTGACCCGCGGCGACGCCTGCGGCACCGAGATCACCGCCTTTGCGGCGGAAATTTCGGGCGGGGCGGTGCGGCTGGGACCTGCCACCCTGTATACCCTGCTGGCGAAATTTGAAAAAGAAGGCTTTTTGACACAGGCAGGCACGGTGGGCTGCAAGCGCTACTACCGCCTGACCGCCGCCGGAAAAGCCGCCTACCAAGGGGAGCGCAACCGCCTGCTGCGGTGCCTGCAAAACGCAGACGCGGCAGAGGTGCTTTCCCCTGCGGAGCTGACAACCAAAGGAGTGAACGAAGATGCGTGACAACGTTGTATTGCGTCCCCTGCCCTGCCATTATTATGATGTGGAGCGTATGGAAAGCTGGCTGCAGGAGCAGGCAGCCAAGGGGCTGTTTCTCACCCGATGGGGCATCGTATTTGCCCGTTTCCGCCGCGCAGAGCCTGCCAAGGTGCGCTACCGCATTACGGCGGCGCGGCTGGAGGGAAGTATGTTTGAAAACCCGCCCGAAACCCCCGACCCGGAGCAGCGGGAACTGTTTTCCGGCGAGGGGTGGCAGTTTGTTGCCGGGCGCGGCGAGTTGTTTGTCTACCTTTGCAGCGACCCTGCCGCGCCCGAACTGGACACAGACCCCGCCGTACAGGCGCTGAGCCTAAAAATGGTGCGGCGGGATGCGGGCATCATCGCTGTGGTGGTGCTGCTGAATGCCGCCGTGCTGGCGCTGAATAGGGGGATGCGGGGCGGCTTTTGTTGGCTGGGAACGCTGGTCGAGGCACCGGGTACGGTGCTGCTTGCCGCGCTGCTTTTTGCTGACTACCTTTTGTACGGCGTCGGCGGCTGGCTGAACCTGCGCAGAATGACCCGGCAGCTGAAGCAGGGAATCCCCCTTGACCACAATAAGCCGTGGCGCGCCGAGGCAGTGCGCTACCGTGCAAGTGTGCTGGGCGTGCTGGTTTTTTTGCTTGTAGGTATAGCGGCGGTGGCGGCAGGCTGGGGCGAGCCGGCGCAAATTTCGGCGGACGAGTACGGCGCTTTGCCCTTTGCCACGCTGACCGACCTGACAGGCAGCGACACGGTGCAGGAAAAGACCAGCCTGACCGCACAAGGCAGTGTGCTGGCACCCTGCATCCTGCACTATGACGAGGACGCTTACATCGGCACCGCACCCTGCCACCTGTATGTGGATTATTACCAAACGGCTGCCCCGTGGATGGCGCAGCGCCTTGCGGCAGAGCTGCATGACCTCAAGAAGGATTTGGCGCCCGACCCGGTGGCAATCCCCTGCCCTGCGGGGGTCGATGCCGCCTACGCCTACGACGATGAGGGTGTGTTTGAACAGGTGATTCTGGTCAAGGGCGACACCGTGATGAGTGCGCTGTGGTTTGGCGAGATGCCGAACCGCACCGAGGACTTTTTGCCGATACTGGCGGAGAAAATGCAGGGATAGCCCTGACAAAACCGACAAAAACGGCGGCGAAAATTTGGCAAAACCGCGCGGCGGAAACGTGCTATAATAAGAAAAACGGAACGGCAGACTGCAAAACGGAACGGCAGGCTGCCGATTCCGCAAAGGAGGAACCCGTTATGAAAAAATCCGCCCAGACTGTTATCCGCCCGGAGGCATTCTATACCATCGCCGCTGCCAACGGCCGCGTGCTGGAAGTGGCAGATTTCAATACTGAGAACGGCGCATCCGTACAGCTGTGGAGCTATGAGGGCCAGCCCTGGCAGCAGTGGAGCTTTGAGGAAGCCGGTGAGGGCGAATACCGCATCCGCAACCGCTTTACCGGCAAGGTCATGGATCTAGCCATGTCCGGCGTAGTCAACGGCACTTGGGTACATCAGTGGAGCAGCACCACCGGTGCCGGGCAGCGCTGGCAGGTCGTGGAGGCCGGCGGCGGCAAGGTCAAGCTGCGCAACGTGCTGGCAGACAAGGTCATCGACCTGGTGGGTATGCGTGTGGAAAACGGCACACAGGCGCAGATCTGGCAGGACGTCTTTGGCGAAAACCAGCAGTGGCGGCTGGAGCCTGTACCCGAACGCCTGCTGAAAGAAATTGACCCCGCCCCGAAAGCCCCCCGCAAAGCCCCGGTAAAATCCACCCGCACCCAGACCGCCAAAAAGACCGGCGGTAAATCGGCACGCCGTGCCACCAAAAAATAAACCGCTTTGTCCCCGCCCGCCACAGGGCGGGGATTTTTGCGTCTTGCAGAAAGCAAAAAATGCTGATATAATGACTGTAAATGTACAAATTTGACGGAAAGGCAGTTACAACCTATGCAGTTTACCCAGCTTACCGGCGTCGCGCCGGAAATTATCCGCGCCACCCAGACCATGGGCTTTACCGAAATGACGGAAATTCAGGAAAAGGCAATCCCGCTGATGCTGGCGGGGCATGATATGATCGCCAAGGCGCCCACCGGCACCGGCAAGACGGTGGCGTTCGGCATTCCCATTTTGTCCAAGGTGGACCCGACCGTCTGCAAACCGCAGGCGGTGGTGCTAAGCCCCACCCGCGAATTGGCACAGCAGATCGCGCAGGATCTGCAAAATCTGGCGCAGTATCGCCCGGAAATTAAAATTGTCTGTGTGTACGGCGGCGCCGGGCTGGAAAAGCAGCAGCGCCAGCTGAAGGCGGGCTGCCATATTGTGGTTGCCACGCCGGGGCGGTTGATGGACCATTACCGCCACCATGCCATTGATGTTTCCGATGTGGAAACCGTTGTGCTGGACGAGGCGGACGAGATGCTGAATATGGGCTTTTACAAGGACGTGCGCCACATCATTGATTTGATGAAGCACCGCAAGAGCCTGTCGATGTTCTCTGCCACCATCAGCCGCGAGGTGCTGGATATCGGCTGGCTGTACCAGCACAACGCCGCCGAGGTCAGCGTGCAGCCCGTGGAGG
>USNZ01000134.1 GCA_900556255.1 uncultured Oscillospiraceae bacterium | reverse complement strand
TACTCGCCCAGGTGGATCTCCTCGGCAAACTGGAACAGTGCCTCCTCGCTGACAAGGCTGGCGCGCATACGGCTCAGCTCACCCTCGGGGCGTTTGGACTGATGGAACAGATGGTCGGCGACCACCACGCTCAGCACACTGTCGCCCAAAAATTCCAGGCGTTCATTGTGGGTGGTGGGCACCTTGCTCTCGTTGGCAAAGCTGGTGTGGGTCAGCGCAATGCGCAGCAACGCGGGATTCTTAAAGGTATAGTGCAGCACCTGCTGCAGTTCTTCGGGTTTGTGGGACATCTATCTTCACACTTTCTGTTATTCTTGCGTGGCTTTTGCCGTCTCGGCCAGTGCGGTCTGCATGGTGCCGCACAAATCGTTTTCTACACAGAGCTTGGCCTGACGGATGGCATTCTTGATACCCTTGGCATGGCTGGAGCCATGCGCCTTGATGACCGGCTTGGCGGCACCCAGCAGCGGTGCGCCGCCCACTTCCTCGGAGTCCATCATGCGCTTCAGTTCACCCAGACCGCCCTTGATGCCCAGATAGCTGAGCTTGGTCAGCAGGTTTTTGAGGAAGATCTTCTTCAGCATACCCAGCAGGGTCTTGGCAACGCCCTCGCTCAATTTGAGCACCACATTGCCCACAAAGCCGTCGCAGACCACAACGTCCACATCGCCGTCCATAATGTAGCGCGGCTCGATATTGCCCGCAAAGCTGATGCAGGGGTTGGCCTTCAGCAGTTGGTGCGCCTCACGGTAGGTGGGCGTACCCTTGGTTTCCTCGGCACCGTTGTTGACCAGCGCCACCTTGGGCTGGGTGCGGCCCATGACCTTTTCGGCATAGACGCTGCCCATCGTGCCGAAGGCGTTCAGCATTTCGGGGCGGCACTCGACGTTGGCGCCGCAGTCCAGCAGCAGGTAGTTCTGCTTGGAGCCGGGCATCGGGGTGGCCAGCGCAGGGCGCTTGACACCCTTGACAGTGCGCACGATCAAACTGGTGCCGACGTGCAGTGCGCCCGTGGAGCCGGCGGACACGAAGGCGTCGGCCTCGCCATTTTTGAGCATCGTCAATGCCTTGACCATGCTGGAATCGGTCTTGTGGCGAACGGCCTTGACGGGGTCATCCTCCATGGTGATGTTCTCGGTGCAGGGGATGATGGTAAACTGCGTCAAATCGATGTTATTTTTGGCAGCGCAGCTTTCCATGGCAGTCTGGTCACCCAAAAGGACCAGCTCCATACCGTCACCAAACTCGGTCATTGCCTGTGCTGCACCCTGCAAAACACACAAAGGGGCGTTGTCGCCGCCCATAGCGTCTACGAGAATTTTCATACGTCGTACTCCTTTACCCATTGGTTCATGGCATCCTGTGCCGCCTGCGAAAGGGCGGCATAGCGCTCGCGCTTATCGCGGATGGCGTTAATTTCGGCGGTGCGGGGCAAAATGCCCATGTTCGCACCCATCGGCTGAAAGTCCTTGTTGGGGGTGGTGATGTATTCCAGCAGCGCACCGCACATAGTGGCGGGCGGGGGCGGGGGCAGTTCGCGCCCGTTCAGGCGGGCAAAAATCTGCCGTGCTGCCAAAAGGCCGCTGGCAGCGCTTTCCATATAGCCCTCAAAGCCGGTGATCTGCCCCGCAAAAAACACGTTGGGGTGTTCGTTTAAGTATTGCTTGGCGTTCAGCACGCGCGGGCTTTCCAAAAAGGTGTTGCGGTGCATAACGCCGTAGCGCACAAATTCGGCATTTTCCAAGCCCGGAATCATACGGAACACCCGCTTTTGTTCGCCCCATTTGAGGTTGGTCTGGAAACCGACCAGATTATACAGTGTGCGGGCGGTGTTTTCGGCGCGCAGCTGCACAGCCGCCCAGGGGCGGTGCCCGGTGTTGGGGTCGCGCAGACCTACGGGGCGCAAAGGGCCGAAACGGATGGTATCCGCCCCGCGTGCGGCCATGACCTCAATGGGCATACAGCCCTCATACACCGTCAGATCACCGTCAAAATCGTGCAGCGGGGCGCGCTCGGCGGTGGTCAGGGCGGCGTGGAAGTTCTCGTATTCCTCTTTGTTAAAGGGGCAGTTCAGGTAGTCGGCCTCTCCGCGCCCATAGCGGGAGGCGGCAAACACCTTGTTGTAATCCAGGCTTTCGGCGGTCACAATGGGCGCCACAGCGTCAAAAAAGCTCAGGCGATGGTCGCCCGTCAACCCGGCAATGGCGGCGGCCAGTGCCCCCTCGGTCAAGGGGCCGCTGGCAACCAGCACGGGCGCAGACTCGTCCAGTTCGGTAACTTCCTCGCGCCGGACGGTGATATTCGGGTGGTGCTCCACCATCTCGGTAACGGCGGCGCTGAACACATCTCGATCCACCGCCAGCGCCCCGCCTGCCGCCACGCGGGCGGTCTCGGCTGCGGTGAGCAGATGGCTGCCCATCGCCTTCATCTCCAATTTTAACAGACCGGAGGCTGAATCCGGGCGCTCGGCCTTCAGCGAATTGGAGCAGATCAGTTCGGCAAAGCCGGCACTTTTGTGCGCGGGGGAAAATTTCTGCGGCTTCTGGTCATACAGCGTGACCTGCACACCGCGGTCGGCCAGCCACAGGGCGGCCTCGGAGCCGGCAAGCCCGGCACCAATTACAGTTACTTGCATAAAAACTCCCGTGTGGTGTTGCTTTATTTCTTCTCAAGCGGTTTTTCAAATCCGCAGCCCTCTTTGGCACAGTAGAGCTGCCCTTTTTTCTTGTATAGGGTGTTGCCGCACTGCGGGCATTTTTCGGGCACAGGCTCGTCCCAGGTCATAAAGTTGCAGGTCGGGTACTTGCTGCAGCCGTAATAAATGCGTCCCTTCGCGCTTTTGCGCAGCAGCATATGGCCGCCGCACAGCGGGCAGATGCCGCCGGTATCCTTGACGATGGGGTGGGCGTTGCGGCACTCCGGGAAGCCGGAGCATGCCACAAACTTGCCGTACCGTCCGGACTTGATGACCATCGGCTTGCCGCATTTCTCGCAGATCTCATCGGTGGGGATATCCTCGACCTTGACGCGCTTGCCCTCCATGTTTTTTTCGGCCTCGTCCAGGCTCTTGGAAAAGCCCTGATAGAACTCGTCCACAGCCTTGACCCAGTCCTCCTTGCCGGCCTCGACAACGTCAAGCTTTTTCTCCATATCGGCGCTGAATTTTACGTCCACGATATTGGGGAACTGTTCCAGCATGACGGTGTTGACAGCCTGACCCAAGGGGGTGGTTTTCAGCTTTTTCTGGTCCTTCTCGACATAGCCGCGATCCACAATGGTGGTAATGATGGGCGCATAGGTCGAGGGGCGTCCGATGCCGTTTTCCTCCAGCGCATGGATGAGCGTAGCTTCGGTGTACAGCGGCGGCGGCTGGGTGAATTTCTGGTCGGCGGTCAGTGAGCGCAGCTGCAAAACCTGGCCCTCCTCCAGCGGGGGCAGGGCGGTTTCCTTCTTCTGCTTTTCGTCGGTGGATTCCTCGTACAGGGCGGTAAAACCGTCAAATGCCACGCGGAAGCCCGAGGCGCGGAACAGGTAGTCCCCCGCCGTGATGGACGCCGACACGGTGTCCTGCACGCAGTCGGCCATCTGGCTGGCCATAAAGCGGCTCCAGATCAGGCGGTACAGCTTGGCGATGTCGCCGCTGATGCTCTGCTCGACCTCGTCGGGGGTCAGTTCGGGCATGGAGGGGCGGATGGCTTCGTGGGCGTCCTGTGCCGCCGTGGCGGAACGGGATTTCCACTTGCGCTGGGTCTTGCAGACGTAGTCCTCGCCCCAGCGGTTGGCGATAAAGTCCTTGGCGGCGGCGGCAGCCTCGGCGGCAATGCGCAGGCTGTCGGTACGCATGTAGGTGATCAAACCCACAGTGCCGTGCCCGGCGATGTCCACGCCTTCGTACAGGGTCTGGGCGGCGCGCATCGTGCGCGTGGCGGAAAAGCCGTAGGCGCGGCTGGCATCCTGCTGCAGCGTCGAGGTGATGAACGGCGGCGCGGGCTGGCGGCGGCGCTTGCCTTTTTCCAGCTTGGAGATAACGTATTCCTTGCCGTCCAGCGCAGCGGTGATGGCATCGGCCTGCTGTTTGTCAGTCACGGTCAGCTTGGTGCCGTCGGCCGCAGCGGCCAGACGCGCGGTAAAGGCGCTCTTGGCCGCCCCCTTGGGGTAGACCACGGCGTCGATGTTCCAGTATTCATCGGGCACAAAGCGCTCGATTTCCAGCTCAC
>USNZ01000133.1 GCA_900556255.1 uncultured Oscillospiraceae bacterium | reverse complement strand
ACCGAAGCCAGCGGCCTGTATGAGGCCCGCCTTGGCGCCGAGGAAATGCCCGACGGCGAGGTGCACGTTTTCTGCGCCGCCTACCGCGACGACGAAATGGACGAGCTGCTGCGCTATGCCGACCACATTGTGTTCAACTCGCCCGCGCAGCTGGCAAAATTCGGCGCCAAGGTCAAGGCGGCAGGCAAAAGCGTGGGGCTGCGCATCAACCCCGAATGTTCCACGCAGGACGGCCACGCCATCTACGACCCCTGCGCCCCCGGCAGCCGCTTAGGCACGACCCGCGCAGCGTGGGACGCCGCCGTGGCGCAAAACCCCGCCTTACCCCAGCTTTTGGACGGGCTGCATTTCCACACCCTGTGCGAGCAGGACGCCGACGCGCTGGCGGTGACGCTGGACGCTGTGACGGAAAAATTCGGCGATATACTGCCAAAAATGCAGTGGGTGAACTTTGGCGGCGGACACCACATCACCCGCCCCGGCTATGACCTTGAAACGCTGGAACACTGCATTGCCCGCGCGCAAAATGCGTGGGGCGTCACGGTGTATCTGGAGCCGGGCGAGGCCTGTGCGCTGAACGCAGGGTATCTTTTGACCCGCGTGCTGGACGTGGTGCAAAACGGCGGCACGACGGTGGCCATTCTGGACGCCAGCGCCGCCTGCCATATGCCCGATGTCATCGAGATGCCCTACCGCCCGCCGCTGTTGTTTGCCGGGGACGTGGGGCAAAAGCCCTGCACCGTGCGTCTGGCGGGGCCGACCTGCCTGGCGGGGGACGTCATCGGGGATTACAGCCTGGACGCCGTACCCCGTGCGGGGGATTTGCTGGTATTCGGCGATATGGCGATTTACACCACCTGCAAAAACAACACTTTTAACGGGATGCCCCTGCCCGCCATCTGTGTCCGCGACGAGGCGGGCCATGTGCGGGAGCTGGTAAAATTCGGATACCGCGATTTCAAGGCAAGACTGGGGAGATAAAAAACAGCGCTCTGCACGGCAGAGCGCTGTTTTTTATAGATAATAGATAAGAGATAACAGATAAAAAATAGGGTGGAGTTTTCGCCGCAGGCGAAAACAAAAATGCGGGAAAGCCTTCCCCCCAAGGGGAAGCCATGGATGAGCTTCATTTCTGCATCGCGTGCTCGAAAAGGTCCAGCTTTTCGGTCTTGCCGATAACCGACACCGTGTCGCCCTTGTTAAACACATAATCGGGCGAAAATTCCACGTCGGTATGTTGTTCATGCTCCACGGCAATGATGTTGATGCCGTACACGCGGCGCAGGTTCAGATCCTTGACGCTGTGTCCGACCAGATGCCCCGATGCCACAATGCGCCGCACCTCCACATTGTCGCCCAGCGTGACGTAGTCCAGCATATTGCCGTTGATCAGCCGCTTGCCGATGCGCACTGCCATATCGGCTTCGGGGTAGACGACGTCCGCGCCCAGCTGCTTCAGCACCTCGCCGTGCACGTCGCTGGCGGCCTTGGCAATGACATGCGGCACGCCCAGCTTCAGCACCTGCATCGTGGTCATAATGCTCACGTCCACACGCTCGCCGATGCAGATGGTCACGGTGCCGCAGTTGTGCATACCCGTTTCGCGCAGCGCCTGCTCGGTCAGCGCACCCACCACAAAGGCGTATTCGGTGTCGCCGCGCACGGCCTTGACCTTTTCCTCGTCCTTATCAACGGCGATGACCTCCTTGCCGGCGGCTGCCAGCGTCTTGACCAGCGCCGTGCCGAAACGCCCCAAACCGATGACGCCGTAGGTTTGGTCAGGAATTTGCTTTTTCATTTTCAATACCTCGTTCTCAGCCAATGGTGATGGCTTCTTCGGTGTAATGGGCGACCGGTGCGGGGCGGTTGACCCAGAGGGACAGCAGGGTAAAGGCACCCACGCGCCCGATGTACATGGTAAAAATCAGCACCCAGCGGCTGGCGGCGCAAAGCCCGCCCGTAATGCCCATGCTGAGTCCCGACGTGCTGTAAGCAGAAATTTCCTCAAACAGCAGGGCGATAAAATCCGTCTGCGGTTCCAGCAGGCACAGCAAAAATGTGCCTACCAGCGCCACAATAATGCCCAGCAGCGTGATGGTGGCGGCGCGGGACAGGGCGTCCTTGGGCAAACGGCGGTGAAACGCCCCCGGTCTGCGCTTGGAAAACACCGACCAAACCTCCTGCATCAGCACAAAAAAGGTCGTCGTCTTAATGCCGCCGCCCGTCGAACCCGGCGATGCGCCGATAAACATCAGCAGCATCACGACCATCAGCCCCGCCTTGCTGAACTCGCCCAGCGGGTAGGTGGCAAACCCGGCGGTGCGGGTGGTCATGCTGGTAAACAGGCAGCCCAGCCAGGGCAGCCCCTCGGTCAGGCGCAGCAGCACGGCGCCGCCCAGCAGCAGCGCGGCGGTGGTGGAAAGCACCACCTTGGTGTGCAGCAAAAATCTGCGGAAGCGGAACCGGCAGCGCTGAATATCCACCAGCACCAGAAAGCCGATGCCGCCCACAATGACCATTGCATCGGTGACAAGATTCAGAACGACGTCGCTCTGGTAAGGCACCAGCCCGCGCCCGCCGCCCAAAATATCAAACCCGGCGTTGTTAAAGGACGCTATGGCGTGGAAAATGCTGATCCACGCTGCCTTGGCGGGGGCAAAATCCCGCACAAAGCTCGTGTAGCTGATGGCGGCGCCGACCCCCTCGCACACAAGGGTCACGGTGAAAACGGAGTGGATCAGCTTGACCATGCCGGAAAAGCTGTCCACGTTCAGCGCCTCGCGCACAAGGCTGCGCCCGCGTATGCTGATGGACCGCCCGGCAGCCAGCGCCAGCGCAATGCCCACCGAGGTGATGCCCAACCCGCCGATCTGGATCAGCAGCGCCAGCACGACCTGCCCGAACAGGGTAAGTGTGTCGGCGGCGTCCACAACGACCAGCCCTGTCACGCAGACGGCGCTGGTGGCGGTGAACAGCGAATCCAGCGGGGTAAAGGTCTGCCCCGGCTTGACCGAGCAGGGCAGCAGCAGCAGCCCCGCGCCCAGCAGAATGACCAGCGCAAACCCGGCGGCGATAATGCGCCCCGGCGGCTGCCGCCGAAGAAAGTTTTGGATAAATTTCAAAATTGACACCTGTTTCGCTCACTATACTATAAGGTAGTAGCCTGCTAAAATTAAAACTTCATATTTTTCGGCAGGTTTGTAGGGGACGCATATATGCGTCCCGTGCGGTTTACCCGTTATACCGCATTATCGGGACGGCTGCAGCGGGCGGCATATATGCCGCCCCTACAAGCCAACCCATTAATATGGTCGCGGGCGGGGCGTGCCCCGCCCCTACCAGTCCTTTAAAACTAAAAGTAAAGCTTTAGAATTACCACGCTAGTAGGGGCAAGTTCCCCAAAAGGCGCTTTGCGCGCCTTGCCTTGATAATAGCATTTTACTGCCCCAACGTCAAGCGCAGCCGGAAATTATTCCGTGTTGCCTTAAAAAATACCCCTTGACTTCCCGGCGGGAGTGTGCTATATTCAAAATAACTTCATCCTGTTAAAGCTATGAGGCAGACAAACGGGACATTGCAAGCAGCTAACAGAGAGAGCCGCCGCGGGTTTTCGCGTGGTGTAAGCGGCTTTAGACGCTGCAGCG
The DNA here is from genome assembly GCA_900556255.1 of uncultured Oscillospiraceae bacterium. GTDB lineage: Bacteria > Bacillota > Clostridia > Oscillospirales > Ruminococcaceae > Gemmiger. Next base: position 601 of record USNZ01000133.1, on the reverse strand, counting down.
TTCTTACCACTGCCGAGCGCGGGGGCGAACCCCTGCCGGGTACAGCCCGTTACAGCTGCATCGAGTGGTGCCGTTGCGGCACAATCTGGGTGGAACCGTGGAGTATTTGCAATGCTTCATCCCTTGTACAGTGGGGATGAAGCATTTTTTTGTTGCGCCAAACGCAAAGGAGAGTGTATTATGAAGATCATCTACAAGGACGGCGCCGTTGCCGAATGCCCGCAGGAGGAAGAACTGCACGTTCTGCGCCACACGGCAGCCCACATTATGGCACAGGCCATCAAGCGCCTGTACCCGCAGGCGGACTTTGCCTTCGGCCCCGCCACCGAGAACGGCTTCTACTATGACGTGGACCTGGGCGACACCAAGCTCAGCGATGAGGATCTTGCCAACATCGAAAAAGAGATGAAGAAGATCTGCAAGGAAAACCTGCCCATCAAGCCCTTTATCCTGCCCCGCGATGAGGCCGTCAAGCTGATGAACGAGCGTCAGGAGCATTACAAGATCGAGCATATGGCAGACCTTGCCGACGAAACCGAGTTCAGCTTCTACCAGCAGGGCGAGTATGTCGATATGTGCATCGGACCCCACCTGTGCTACA
>USNZ01000132.1 GCA_900556255.1 uncultured Oscillospiraceae bacterium | reverse complement strand
GGGAGGTAAAGTCCTTATCCTTCAGCTCCTGCAAATCGGCGTTGTACAGCGAAAAATACTTGGGGATGGCAATGTGCATGGGGCAGCCTTCCGTGCAGTAGGCACAGCCCGTGCAGGGTATGGCAATGCTCGCGTTGATGGTATCCACCACCTGCGCGATGACCGCCTGTTCCTGCTGCGTCAGCGGGACAAAATCCTGCATAAAACCTGTGTTGTCCAGCAGCTGCTCGGTGCTGCTCATGCCCGAAAGCACCATTTTAACGTTGGGCAGCCCGGCGGCGAACCGTACCGCCCAGCTGGGAATGGACGCGTCGGGATCGGCTTGCCGCAGCAGCTTTTCGGCAGCGGCGGGGAGTTTTGCCAGCGTGCCGCCCTTGACAGGCTCCATTACAATAACGGGCTTGCCGTGCTTGGTGGCGACCTCGTAGCATTTGCGGGACTGCACGCCCTCACTGTCCCAATCCAGGTAGTTGATCTGCAGCTGCACAAACTCCATTTCGGGGTGCTCGGTCAAAATTTGGTCCAGAACCTCGGCGGTGTCATGGAAGGAAAATCCCATGTGCTTGATCAGCCCCTGGCGCTTTTTCTCGGCGATCCAGGAAAGGCAGTCATACTTTTTGTAGATTTCGTAGCGCTCAGCGCCCATATCGTGCAGCAGGTAGTAGTCAAAGTAATCGACGCCCGTCTTTTCGCGCTGGGTGTTAAAAATAGCGTCGCGGTCGTCCAAGCTGTGGATATACGCCGCGTGCAGCTTGGTGGCCAGGGTGTAGCTTTCGCGCGGGTGGCGAGAGGTCAGCACGTCCTTGACGGCATTCTCGCTCTTGAAGGCGCAGTACATCCACGCGGTGTCAAAATAGGTAAAGCCGCGCTGCAAAAAGGTGTCCACCACCTGTTTGGTCTGTTCCAGGTCGATGCTGCCCTCATCGGCGGGATCCAGGCGGGGCAGACGCATCAGGCCGAAGCCCAGTTTTTTGGCGTTGTTGAAGATATCCATTTTCGTTGCCTCCGTTTCGTATGTATTGCCCCTATTATACACCCTTACCCCCGTATATCGTCAAGCCTTGCGGGCATAGAATAGGCTTGTAACCGCGCAAAAACTATGCTATAATAAATTGTTTATAGAAAGAAATATTCTTAGCGGGGTGAGTCAGCTATGGATTTTGAAAAGCACTGCTGGGTCGAGATTGACTTGGGCGCTCTGCGCAGCAATTTTGCCTATATACAAAAAGCGGTGGGCGGCAACATCTGCGCCGTGGTCAAGGCGGACGCCTACGGTCACGGTGCTGCGGAGGTCGCGGAGGTTCTGCAGCAGGAGGGAGCTGCCGGTTTTGCCGTAAGCAACCTGGACGAGGGGCTGTATCTGCGCCGCCACGGCATCACCAAGCCCATCCTGATTTTGGGCTACGCCGCGGCCGACCGCGCCGCCGTGCTCGCCAAAAACAATATCGCTGCAGCGTGTTTTTCAACCGAGTATGCGCGGGCGCTTTCCGCGGCCGCCGTGGCTGCGGGGGTGCAGGTGCAGGTACACGTAAAGGTGGACACCGGCATGGGGCGCATCGGCTTTGCGGTGCGCTCCGGCTTTGAGGAAACCCTGCGCGAGATGGAGGCACTGTACGCCCTGCCGGGGCTGAAGATCAGCGGCGTGTTCCAGCATTTTGCCGTGGCCGACAGCGAAACCCCCGAAAACCGCGCCTACACTGAAGAACAGCACGACCTGTTTGCCGCCGTTCTGGATCGGCTGCAAACCGACGGGTTCCCTACCGGTACGGTGCATTGCGCCAACTCTGCCGCGCAGCTCTGCCACCCCGAATGGCGCTGCGATATGACCCGCGCGGGCATTATCCTGTACGGGCTGAACCCCAGCGATGAAGTGCACTTCCCTGCCCTGAAACCCTGCATGACGATGAAGACCGTTGTCTCGTTTGTCAAAACGCTGCAGCCGGGGCAAAGCGTCAGCTACGGGCGTACCTTTACCGCCCATGCGCCGATGCGTGTGGCCACCGTCTGTGTGGGCTACGCCGACGGTTACAGCCGCGCCTTATCCGGCACACTGCGGCAGGGGCTGATGCTGGTCAACGGCAAGCCCGCCCCCGTTTTGGGCCGCGTGTGCATGGATCAAACGCTCATCGACGTCACCAACATTCCCGGCGTCGCCATGGGCGATGAGGTTACGGTATTCGGCCCCGGCGGTGCCGACACGGCGGATACCCTTGCCGCCAAGCTGGGCACCATACCTTATGAAATCATCTGCGGCATTTCGCGCCGCGTACCCCGCGTTTATCTGGAAAACGGCAAGCCTGTAAAAGTCTGCAACAACTTGGAGGAAACCTGATGGCACGCAAGAACATCCGAAATTTCTGCATCATTGCCCACATCGACCACGGCAAATCCACCCTGTCCGACCGTATGCTGGAGCTGACCGACAGCGTGGACAAACGCACCATGACCGATCAGGTTTTGGACAACATGGACTTGGAAAAAGAGCGCGGCATCACCATTAAGGCGCGCGCCGTCACCATGCGCTACAAGGCAGACGACGGCGAAACCTACGAATTTAACCTGATCGACACCCCGGGTCATGTGGACTTTCAGTACGAGGTCAGCCGCAGCCTGGCCGCCTGCGAGGGCGCGGTGCTGGTCGTGGATGCCAGCCAGGGCGTGGAGGCGCAGACCCTTGCCAACTGCTATCTGGCGCTGGATCACAACTTGGAGGTCGTGCCGATCCTGAACAAGATCGACCTGCCCAGCGCCGACCCCGACGCCGTGGCCAAGGAGGTCGAGGACGTCATCGGTCTGCCCTGCATGGAGGCACCGCGCGTGTCCGCCAAGATGGGCATCGGCATCAAGGACGTGCTGGAAAGCGTGGTGCAGAACATTCCCGCGCCCACCGGCGACCCCACCCAGCCGCTGAAGGCGCTGGTGTTTGACTCGGTCTACGACAGCTACAAGGGCGTTATCGTCTACATCCGCGTATTTGAGGGCAGCGTGAAGCCCGGCGACACGATTCGTTTGATGAACACCGGCGCGGAGTTCCAGCTGGTGGAGGTCGGGCATATGGGCGCGACCCAGCTCAGCCCCTGCGACAAGCTGGAGGCCGGCGAGGTCGGCTACCTGACCGCCAGCATCAAGACCGTGCGCGACACCCGCGTGGGCGACACCGTGACGCTGGCAAATAACCCCACCGCCGAACCGATGCCCGGCTTCCGCACCGTGACGCCGATGGTATTCTGCGGCATCTACCCCGCCGACGGCGCTGATTACCCCGATTTGAAGGACGCGTTGGAAAAGCTGCAATTAAACGATGCCTCGCTGACTTTTGAACCGGAAACCAGTGCCGCGCTGGGCTTTGGCTTCCGCTGCGGTTTCCTGGGGCTGCTGCACATGGAGATCATCTCCGAGCGCTTGGAGCGCGAGTTTGACCTGGAACTGATCACCACCACCCCCGGTGTCCAGTACCGCCTGACGCTGACCGACGGCACCGTGGAGGTCATCGACAATCCGTCCGCCTACCCCGACCCGACCCGCATCGTCAAGTCGGAGGAGCCGTTTGTCAACGCCCACATCTACACCCCCAACGAGTATGTCGGCCCCTTGATGGATCTTTGCCAGACCAAGCGCGGCATTATGGTCGATATGAAATATATGGACGAAACCCGCGTGGACCTGCATTATCTTATCCCGCTGGGCGAGATCGTCTACGACTTCTTTGACGCCATTAAATCCCGCAGCCGCGGCTACGCCAGCTACGACTACGAGTGGGAGGGCTGGCACGAGAGCAAGCTGGTGCGTATGGACTTTTTGCTCAACGGCGAGGCAGTGGACGCGCTTTCCATGATCGTATTTGCCGACAACGCCTACGCCAAGGGCCGCCGCATCTGCGAAAAGCTGAAGGAAAATATCCCCCGTGCGCTGTTTGAAATTCCCATTCAGGCAGCCGTGGGCGGCAAGGTCATTGCGCGCGAAACCGTTAAGGCGATGCGCAAGGACGTGTTGGCGAAGTGCTACGGCGGCGATATCAGCCGTAAAAAGAAGCTGCTGGAAAAGCAGAAGGAAGGCAAAAAGAAGATGCGCCAGCTGGGCAGCGTCTCCCTGCCCAGCGAGGCTTTTACCGCTGTGCTCAAGCTGGACAGCGAATCGTAATATCCGGGCGGTTGCAAATTTCGGGGTGGTTTGTAGGGGACGCATATATGCGTCCCGTGGCGCTTACCCGTTAGGCTGCGTTACCGGTATGGCTGCGGCGGGCGGCATATATGCCGCCCCTA
>USNZ01000131.1 GCA_900556255.1 uncultured Oscillospiraceae bacterium | reverse complement strand
TTTCAAGACCAGTTCCATAAACCACTCGGACACCTCTCCACAGTGGCTGCCGCCAAGTACGTTTGATAGTATACCAAACGTTTTGGCAAATGTCAAGCCTAAAGCAGAATTTTTTTATACTTTTTATTTTTTCGGCACAGCTGCGCCTTTTTATTTTTACACTGTCCGTCGGTGGCTTGCATTGCGGCACAAAATCCAGTATACTAGAGGCAATATCGTAACCGTAAACAACAGGGGGCACAACTATGCGTTTATTTGATGTGCTGGGTCCGGTCATGACGGGGCCTTCCAGCAGCCATACGGCGGGTGCAGTGCGCATCGGCAGCACAGCGCGCCGCCTTTTGGGTGAGACACCTGCCCGTGCAGACATTATTTTATACGGCAGCTTTGCCGCCACGGGGCGCGGACACGGCACCGACCGTGCGCTGGTTGCGGGGCTTTTGGGCATGCAGCCCGATGATGACCGCATCCCGGACAGCTTTGCCATCGCTGACGCACAGGGGCTGCAGTTCAACATTTCCACAGGAACGCTGCGCGGAGTCTACCCCAACACAGCCATGCTGCGGCTGGTGGGGGTGTCCGGGCGCAAGCTGGAAGTCATGGGCGAATCCATCGGCGGCGGGCGCATCAATATCTGCCGCATCGACGGCATTACCACCCATTTCGGCGGCGACCGCAACACGCTGGTCGTCTTTAATCATGACTCTCCCGGGCACGTTGCTGCCGTCACCGGCGCGCTGAGCCGCCTTGACATCAACATTGCCACCATGCAGTTGTTCCGTTCCGAGGCGGGCGGTTACGCCGTCATGGTACTGGAATGTGACCAGCCCGTTCCGGAGCAGCTGCGCGGCGAGCTTTCTGCCTTGCCGGGCATTATCAAGGTCACCATATTAAACGTATAAAGGGGTGTTGAAATGGCGTTTTCATCTGTCAGTTCCATGCTGGATGCCTGCAAGCAGAGTAGGCAACCGCTGTATGAAGTCATTTTGGAAAGCGACCTTGCCGAAAGCGGCCTGACCCGCGCCGAGAGCGAGGCCGAGATGCACCGCCTGTGGGGCGTTATGTGCGCCACCAGTGCAGGGTATTGCGGCACCGATCGCTCGATGAGTGGCTACGCCGGGGGCGACGCCGCCAAGGTTGCACAGGCAGCAGGGGAGGGCAGGCTTTATGCCGACGGCTACTTTGCCGAGGTCATGGCCGAAGCGCTGAAAACCGCCGAGTGCAACGCCTGCATGAAACGCATCGTGGCGGCACCCACGGCCGGCAGCTGCGGTGTTTTGCCCGCCGTGCTGCTGCCGCTGTTCCGCGCGGGGCGCGCCGACGAGGACGCGGTCTGCCGCGCGCTGTATGTTGCCGCCGGGTTCGGGCAGGTCGTTGCCGCCAGAGCCACCCTGGCGGGGGCGGAGGGCGGCTGCCAGGCTGAGGTCGGCGCCGCCAGTGCCATGGCTGCCGCCGCGCTGACCGTGCTGAAAAACGGCACACCCGAACAAGCCGCCGAGGCGTTTGCCATGGCGCTGACCAATCTGGAGGGGCTTGTCTGCGACCCCGTGGCGGGTCTGGTGGAGATTCCCTGCGTCAAGCGCAATGTCATTGGCGCGATGAACGCCGTTTCTGCCGCCGATATGGCGCTGGCGGGTGTGGTGGGGCATATCCCCGCCGATGAGGTCATCGACGCCATGGCTGAGGTCGGTAACGCCATGAGCCACGAGCTGCGCGAAACGGGCATCGGCGGATTGGCAGGCACCCCCACAGGCTGCAAGATCCGCGACGCCGTGACCCGCGGCTTTGACACCCCGTGACCCGTGCCCCTTGCCAAGTATGCTATACTATATAAATAAAATAAGCCATCCGGAGGTTTTTTACTATGAATGATCCGCGTTGGGCATCCATTGATGCCTTTGCCGAACAAAACCGCGACGCCGTGCTACGGGACATCACCCGTCTGGTAGCCGTTCCCAGTGTCGAGGGCACCCCTGAGCCGGGCGCGCCCTTCGGCGCAGGCCCTAAGGCCGCCCTGGACAAGGCGTTGGAGATCGCCGCCGAGCTGGGTCTGCACACCTATAATGCCGACGGCTACATCGGCTGGGCGGACACCGCCCCCATCGCCGAGGGGCAGAAGTTCCTGGCCACCATCACCCACACCGACGTTGTGCCCGAGGGCAACGGCTGGGACGCTGACCCCTACACCGTGCGCGTGCGCGACGGCTGGCTGCTGGGGCGCGGCGTTGCCGATGACAAGGGTCCGAGCATCCTCTGCCTGTACGCCCTCAAATATCTGAAGGACAGCGGCATTGCCCTGCGCTACCCCGTGCGCGCCCTGCTGGGTGCCAACGAGGAAACCCATATGCACGACGTTGACTATTACGCCGAGCATTACCCGATGCCTGCCTTCTGCTTTACCCCCGACGCCGAGTTCCCGGTCTGCAACGGCGAAAAGGGCGGCTTCAGCGGTGAACTGGTCAGCCACGCGCTGAACGGCGTCATTCTGGACTTCCAAGGCGGCGTTGCCGTCAACGCCGTGCCCGACCGCGCCTTCTGCGTGGTGAACGTCCCCGCCGACCGCCTGACCCCCGCCGAGGGCATCACGCTGGAAGCCGGGGAGCAGCCCGGCACCACCGTCATCCGCGGCTGGGGCAAGAGTGGCCACGCCGCCATGCCCGCCGGCACGGTGAACGCTATCGGCCTGATCGTGCGCTATCTGCTGGACAGCGGCATCTGCACCGAAGCGGAAAACGCCTATCTGCAGGTGCTGCGTACCCTGCATGCCGACACCGACGGCACCGCCTTGGGCATTGCCGCCGACGACGGCCTGTTTGACCCGCTGACCGTGGTGGGCGGTACCATCTGCATGAAGGACGGCGTCATCCGCCAGACTTTCGACTGCCGTTACCCCACCAACACCAACCCCGAAACCATGTCCGCCGCCGTGCGCAAGGTCTGCGGCGATACCGCCGCGCTGGAGAATGTTTCCAGCCGTGTGCCGTTCTATATTGCCGCCGACAGCCCCGCCATCCAGACGTTGATCCACACCTACAACGATGTCACGGGCGAGGGCAAGACCCCCTTCACGATGGGCGGTGGCACCTATGCGCGTCACTTCCCGTATGCGGTCAGCTTCGGCCCCGAGCATACCGACCTGTCCCTGCCGGAGTTTGCCGGCCCCATGCACGGTGCCAACGAGGGCGCCAACTTCGATAAGCTCATCGAGGCGCTGAAAATCTATATCCTAGCCCTGCTGCGTCTGCAGGATATCGAGCTGTAAAACAACAGCCCCGCTTCCCAAAGGAAGCGGGGCTGTTTTCTTTATTTATACGCTCAAAACTCCACGCCGCTGTCGTACAGTGTGACATACCCGTCGTCCTGCCGATTTTTACGGCGGCATAGGGCGGCGACCAAAGCGAAAATACCGCCCGCCACAACCAAAACTGCCAAAATTCTGCCAAGATGTTTCATATCGCTGCCCTCCCGGTTTGCACCTGTTATATTTCTATCTATACTATACCACAAGAAACACCCGGTTGCAAGCAAGTTACATACTTTGCAACATTTGCGCAAAACTCTGCATAAATTGCGCATTCCGCCGTTTTCGGACGTTCTTCACAAAATCGCCTTGACTTGAAGCCTAAAAATGTTAAAATGGTACTGTATATTTGTCCGGTTGGAGCAAGGCTTGCCGTTTTCGCTGGCATCGCCGCAGCCGGACACCATTTTAAGGTGACTGCGCACCGCAAATTCGGTGCGCAGTCACACCAGAACAGGGGGAAATCAGCTTGTTTAAATCCCTAAAGCGCTCTGCCAAGGGTGTTGCCGTCCCGCACGACAAAGCCACAGCAGGTCTGGCCACGGTGCAAATGCCCGTGCCTGACCGCGTTGTGATCCCTATGTCTATGCACATCGGCGCACCGGCTGAGCCGACCGTCCAAAAGGGCGACACCGTGCAGGTGGGCACCCTCATCGGCAAGGCGGGCGGGTTCGTCAGTTCCAACATTTACTCCAGCGTGTCCGGCACGGTGGAGGGCATCGCCCCGCTGCGCATGGTCAACGGAGCCATGACCACCGCCGTCACCATCAAGACCGATGGTGCCCAGACGGTAGACCCCGCCTGTGTGCCACCCACCGTCACCGACAAAGCCGGCCTGATGGCAGCCGTACAGAACTGCGGCCTGGTCGGCGTAGGCGGTGCCGGCTTCCCGACCCACGTCAAGCTCGCCGCCAACACCATCGACACGCTGCTCATCAACGCTGCCGAGTGCGAGCCCTACCTGACCACCGACTGCCGTGAGATGCTGGAGTGCAGCGACACGATCATCTCCGGCATCACCGCTGTCAT
>USNZ01000130.1 GCA_900556255.1 uncultured Oscillospiraceae bacterium | reverse complement strand
GCTTGAACAATTTTTACTTCAAAATATTGTCTAACTTTTTGGGGTCACTTCAAATTCCTGCAGGGACTTTTTTGTATCAGTTTTTGCTTTCCGGGAAGATGATTTTATTGACAAAGAAGAAAATCACCATCGAGATACCGCCGTTCAGCACCGTTGTGCCGATGTTGTAGATGAAGTCCGGCACCCGCCTGCCCGCCCAAGGCGCGCCCGATCTCCTCACCCAAGGCGGGATTCCAACTGTACGCCACAGTGGCGGCAGTGGGAAAGCAGCGCACATTTTAGCTCTAAATTCAGTTTTGCAATGATTTCAGCGTTTTTCAAGGGGACGCACTCTTTTTTTAGGGGGATAGCTTAGTTATCCTTGTTTTCAGCCTTGCGGGCTTTATTCAGCTTGACATCGCGCACAATGCCGCGCACCGCCAACACAAACAGTGCCACAGCGACAAGGTCGATCAGAGCAACAAGATGACGCCAGCCGAACATAGAGGTCGTAAAGTCATGGCGCAGCGCGGTGGCGTCGCCGATGCTCTGCGCATAGTCACGATTGGTCACGCGAACGTGCAGGTACATATACAGGGCTTCCTTGGTGGCGCGACGAAGTGCCTGCTTATAGCTGTTGGAGCCGGTTTCGCAAGCCAGTTCGCCGCTGGTGAAGCCTGCCATCCACAGGCTGCCGCCCGCACGCAGGGCTTGGTCACCGTTCATAAAGCTGTGGTGGTCGGCATAGTCGGTGATGACAGCGCCGTCAAAGCCCCATTCGTCGCGCAGGATGCCGGTCAGCAAGGCTTCGCTGCCGCCTGCCCAGACGGCGCCGATACGGTTGTAGCTGCTCATCAGACCGACAGCGTCGTAATCCTCGACCAGCATCCGGAAGGGACACAAGTAGATTTCGCGCAGGGTCTGCTCGGTCATCCAAGTGTAAACGGAATCGCGGTAGATGCCGCTTTCGCCGTCGTTGCAGATAAAGTGCTTAACGTAGGTATAGACACCGGCATCGTTGGCACCCTGCACGGTGTTGCCGCAGATGACACCGGACAGCAGGCTGTCCTCGGAATAATATTCGTAGTTACGTCCGTTAAAGGGGCTGCGGTGCATATTGGTGGCAGGGGCATACCAGCCGGTATAGCCGTTTTGCAGCGCCTGCGTGCCGATGGTGCGACCCTCCTGCAGGGCAAGGTCGACATTCCAGGTCTGTGCCAGCGTGCTGGAGCTGGGGAAGCCTGTTCCGGCACCCATACCGGTAAAGCCGCCGATCTGGGCGGGACCGTCAGCATCCTTGCTGCGCACCTTGCCGACACTTTTAAGCTCTGCCAAGCCGCCGTAAGCGTTAATGAACAGGTTTTCCATCTCGTCTACCGTCAGCTGATCCAGCAGGGCATCCCACTGCGGGTCGTTGAAGTCCGAGCCTAACTGATAGCCCAGCTCGGTGGTTTTGCCGTTTTCTTCAATTTTCAGACCGTTCTTGGCACCGGTGGTAATGGCTTCGTCAGCTTCGTTGATGTAGCCGTTTGCCATATCGGCGGTGTAGAGGTTCAGCGCCTTGACATTATCGGTCATGGCACGGCTGGGGGTGCAGTTCTTGGGGAAGGTGCCTGCAAAGTCGGCGCGGGTCATATAGGTGATGTTCTGGGCAGAGTCGCTGCCGTCCACGCTGACACCGTCGATGGCATCGCTGCCGGTAAACTTGTTGCCGACCTCATTGCCGGAAACACTGTCGATGGGATACTGCACATTGGCGGGCAGCGTGCAGATCAGGGTCGCCTTTTCGGCATCGTCCACGTTGTGGGCATCATGGCGCACGGTAAAGATATAGTCACCGGCGTCCAGCTCATAGCCGGCAAAGCCGTTGTGGTTGGCATCGTAGACATCGTAGCTTGCCATCTTCTCTACGGGGACGGTCAGGGTAAGTTCCTCGCTCTCGCCGGGCTGCAGCTCCTTGGTCTTGGCAAAGGCGCCCAGCTCAACGCTGGATTTCTCGATCTCCCCAGCCGTATACGGGGCGGTATAGTACAGCTGCACGACATCCTTGCCCGCGCGGTCACCGGTATTGGTAACGGTCACCTTTACGGTTACATCGCCGTCCTTGGTCAGGGTGCTGCCGTCAGCGGAGGCATCGGTGATGTCCCAGTCAAAGCTGGTGTAGGAAAGACCGTAGCCGAAGGGGTACTGCACAACGCCGTCATAGCCGGTGCCGTACTCGTTGGAAACATCGCTCCAATAGCCTTCGGTGTCGGCGGTTTCGTACCATTTGTAGCCGATGTAAATGCCCTCGGCGTAGTCTACATAAGAAACCTGCTCGTAGGCATAGGGCACATCGAGGTTGCCGCAGGTAGTACCGTCTGCCGGGTACAGACCCTCGGCATCAGTGTAAGCGCCCACGCCCTCAAGACCAGCGTTGGCATAGCTGGCGGCGGTGGTCAGATCATACGCCCAAGTGTCAGCGGTGCGTCCGCTGGGTTCTTTTTCGCCCCACAGCACCGCGGGGATGACTGAGGCAGCCTCCGAGCCGGACAGCCCGGCAATCAGGCAGGCATCCACACCGGGAATGGTTTCCAGCTGACCCAGCTCCATCACATTGGTGGAGTTGACCAGCACGACCACGTTTTTGTAGTTGGCACCGACGTAGGTCAGCAGGGCTTCTTCCTCGGTGGTAAGCTCCAGCATCGTGCGGGTGTCGTCCACCACGATGTCGCCGCCCTTTTCGGTGCGCTTATACTGCCGCTTGGTGGCGTCGTTGCTCTCGCCCGCCAGACGTCCGATCACGACCACAGCAGTGTCGGAGTAGTTCTTGGCGTTATCCAGCATCGTCTGGGTGTAGTAGGCGGTGTTGTGAATATCCGGCTCATACAGGCGACCGGACTGCTCGGGGCGGCTGTTCAGCGTTTTGACGTATTCGCGCCCGGGCTGGAAGTCCTTGTACATATCGGTCAGCTCGGTGTTGTACTCAATACCGTAGGCGGTCAGGGCAGACAGCAGGTCGGTGTTGACGGCATTTACGCCGCCGGAACCGGAACCGCCGCCCAGCCACGCGGTGGACGCCCAGCCGAACACGTTGATCTTTTTGGTGTCGGCGCTCAGGGGCAGGGTGTTGTCGTTGTTCTGTACCAGAACGGTTCCCTCAGCCTCGACCTCTGCGGCGAGGGTCTCAGCCTTCAGCTTGGTGTCTGCGATTTCAGTCTCGGAATAGTGGCCGCTGGGTGCGCCGATAAAGCTGTCGATGATGGTTGCCATCGTGGACAGCACATAGGTGCCAGCCAGTGCCGCGACCAACAAGATCGCGGACAGTACCAGCCCGATCCCGTGCAGTACGGGATGCGGCTTACGGACTTTCGGTTGTTTTGTCATATGCCTTCTCCCTTTTTTATACAGTATAGCATACTGCCGCGCCGCGGCGCAACTGCCGAAATTTATTGCGCCAGCGCTGCTTTTTCCTCCGGCCAGGATTTTCTGAGCGCCGCATAGGAAACCAGAAAGTTGGCAAGCCAGCCTGCCGGCACGGCAAGCCAGACAAAGGCAATGCCAAAGCGCGGTGCACAAAGCAAGGCCACCGACAGGCGAATGCCGAGGTTCACCATATTGGCAACAAGGAAGGGGCGCATAATGCCCAGCCCGCGCAAAACGCCGTCGGTTGCCATCTTGATGCCCATAAAGATAAAGAAGTATCCGAGCCACCGCATATAATCCTCGGACACCTGATACGCCAAGGCGGTTCCGTCCTTGCCGAGGAACAGCGAGGAAATCTGCGTGTGCAGCGTTTCAATGACGACAAAGGCAAGAACGGCAAAGCAGACATCCAGCACCAGCGCCGCGTGGTAGCCCTTTTTGATGCGCCGGGGCTTGCCTGCGCCAAGGTTTTGGGAAACAAACGGCGAAACCGCATTGCCGATGGAGACAAAAATCAAAGAGAACACATTCTCTACTCGCATCGTCGCCGAATAGCCTGCCAGCGCCTGTGTGCCGAAGGGATTTACAACTGCCTGCACAATCAGCATACCGATGGACACCGTAGACTGCTGAAGAATCGACGGCACGGCAATTTGCAGCATGGATTGCAGCCCCTGCCAGTCAAATCGTTGAAATGGGCTCTCGTATCGCCGCATCCGATGAAGAAAAATCAGAAAGGAAAATATGGCGGAAATGCCTTGGGCAATCAAGGTTGCAAGAGCGGCACCGAACACGCCCAGACCAAGCCCAGCAACCATCCAAAGGTCCATAAAAATATTCAGGACAGAAGAAAAAATCAGGAGTGCCAAGGGAATTCTTGATTCACCGATGGAGGTGAACATGTTGGAGAGAATGTTATACATAAACAAGAACGGAAAGCCCGCAAAATAGACCCGCAGATA
>USNZ01000129.1 GCA_900556255.1 uncultured Oscillospiraceae bacterium | reverse complement strand
CCATCGGTTTTTTAAGGAACTGCCCCAGCAGGTAGTCCAGCATGGGCATACGCTCGACCGCCGTGTAGAAGATGCCCGCCGCAAAGGCGGCATCGCGCGGGGACAAAGGCGGGTTGCATTTTTTCAGCTCGGCGTCCAGCACCAGGTTGGCGTAGCCCGCCTGCTCCTGATGCAAAAGCGCCTGCACCGCCAGACGGCGGGGCGTCACAGGCTATCCCCCGCTTTTAGGCGGCGGCCTGCCGCCCAGGCGGTGCCTGCCATCGGCTTGCCGCCCTCGGGCGTGACGCTGAGCAGCGCTACCGCGCCGTTTTGCGCCGCCACTGTCAGCGGCTTTAAGGCCAGCACAGTGCCGGGCGCGGCGTTCTGCGGGTTTTCTGCCAGGCGGCACTCGCTGACCTTGATGCGCTTGCCGTCCTGCTCAAACCAGGCGGTGGGCCAGGGGTTCATACCGCGCACCCAGTTGTGGATGTGGGCGGCGTCCTCGGTAAAAGCAAAGCGGGCAGTGTCTTTGGAAAGCGGCGGGGCCAACGTTGCCTTGCTGTGGTCCTGCGGCACGGGGGTGAGCTGCCCTGCCTCGATTTTTGCCAGCGCATCGACCAGCGTCTTGGCGCCCACGGCGCTGACGCGGTCAAACAATTCGCCGCTGGTTTCCTCGGGGTCGATGGCGACCGGCTCGACCATCAGCACATCGCCGGTGTCAAGCCCCTCGTCCAGCTGCATAATGGAAACGCCCGTCTCTGCATCGCCGTTCAGCACTGCCCATTGGATGGGTGCCGAGCCGCGGTACTTGGGCAGCAGCGAAACGTGCAGGTTGATGCAGCCGTACTTGGCGACATGCAGCAGCTGCGGCGGAATGATGCAGCCGTAGGCCACCACCACAATGATGTCGGGTGCCAGCTGTTGGATCAGCGCGTCGGATGAGCCATCGCGCAATGTGCGGGGCTGGTAGACAGGAATGTCGTGCTGCTGGGCCAGCTGCTTGACCGGGGGCGCAGTCAGGATCTGCTTGCGGCCCACAGGCTTGTCGCGGCGGGTAAACACGGCGCACACCTCGTGCCCGGCCCCCAGCAGGGCGGCCAGGCTGTCGGCGGCGATATCGGGTGTGCCCATAAAAAGGATGCGCATAGAATCAGTCCTCGTTTTCTTCGGGGTAGTCGTCCTCATAGAAATGCTCTGCCAAGTCCATGATGGTGATGCCGTCCAGATGGTTGTTCTCGTGCTGGATGCAGCGGGCGAGCATATCGTCGGCCTCCATCTCGAACCATTCACCGTGACGGTCCTGCGCCTTGACCTTTACGTGCTTGGAACGGGAGATCGCACCGTTGTGGCCGGGGAAGGACAGGCAGCCCTCGTACAGCTCGACCTTTTCGTCGCTCAGCTCCAGAATTTCGGGGTTGATGAACTCGATAAACTTGTACTCGTAGTTGGCGGGTACTTCCTCGGGCATTCCGGGCGGTTGCGGTCATCCAGGCAGATGAACAGGCGGCGCATCATGCCTACCTGCGGGCCGGCCAGGCCCAGGCCGTTGGCGTCGATGAGGGTTTCTTTCATATCGTCGAGCAAAATGCCCAGACGGTCGTCAAATTTGGTTACGGGGCGGCAAACCTTTTTCAGGATCGGGTCGCCGTCCTGCACGATAGTACGCAGTGCCATAGATAGTTTCCTCCTAGATTAAATATCTCCGTCAGAGTTGAAATCCAAAATCACCGATGCCTTGGCGGGGAGTTTTTCCTTGTCGTAGGCATCCAATGTCTGCCGCATAACGGCGCGGAACTGTGCGTCGTTGCGGCATTTCAAAGTCAGCTTGTAGCGGTATTTGCTGTTGAGCATCACAATGTTCATGGGCGCGGGGCCCAGAATGCGCAGCGGCATTTTGGGAGTCCTGGCGGCGGTTTCGCCCAGCAGTTGGCCAAACCGCACGGCGGCGGCCAATACCTCCTGCTCCTTGTCCCCCACAAAGCCCACCACGCAGAACGCGCAGAACGGCGGGTACAGCCCGAATTTGCGGAAGGTGATCTCCTCGCGGTAGAACGCCTCGTAATCCTGCGCGGCGGCCAGCTGCAAAACGGGGTGGTCGGGTACGGTGGTTTGAATCAGCGCCCGTCCGGGGATATCGGCACGGCCGCCCCGCCCGATGACCTGTGTGACCAGGCTGAACACGCTTTCATACGCGCGGAACCCCTGCCCGAACAGCAGCGAGTCGATGCCCAAAACGCCCACCAGCGAAACTTTTTCAAAGTCCAGCCCTTTGGCGACCATCTGCGTACCCAGCAGGATATCGTAGTCGTGCCGCGCAAACTGTGCCAGCATCGTTTCGTGGGAGTTCTTTTTGGTGGTGGAGTCCTGATCCATCCGCAAAATGCGCGCGGCGGGCAGCAGACGGGCAAGTTCTTCTTCCACCTTTTGGGTGCCGAACCCGCTGTATGCCAGCTTGCCGCCACAGTCGGGGCAAAGGGTGGGCGCAGGCTGCACGGTGTGCCCGCAATGGTGACACATCAGCGCCTGTTGGGGCTTGTGGTAGACCAGCGGCACACTGCAATGGGGACATTTCAGCACATGGCCGCAGGCGGTGCACATGGCCACCGTGCGGTAGCCGCGTCGGTTCAGCAGCAGGATGCTCTGTTCCCCGTTATCGAGGTTTTTTTGCAGCTCCTGCGCCAGCCGCCCGCTGACCTCGCGCGGGTTGCCCGCCGCCAGTTCGGCGCGCATATCGACGAAATCCACCTGCGGCAAAGGCTTGCCGCCGTAGCGGTGTTTTAGCTGCACCAGCTGCAGGCGGCCGCTTTGCGCGGCGTGGTAGGTTTCCGTAAGCGGCGTGGCAGACGCAAACAGCAGCAGGGAATTTTCCATCGCTGCGCGTTTTTTTGCGATGTCGTGGGCATCGTAGCGGGGGGCGGACTCGCTTTGGTAGGTGTGCTCCTGCTCCTCGTCCATGATGATCAACCCGACATTTTGCAGTGGCGCGAACACGGCGCTGCGGGTACCCACCACGATATCGGCGTTCCCCTGCTGGATGCGCCGCCACTGCAGAAGGCGCTCGGTATTATTGAGCGCCGAATGCTGCACGGCCAGCCGACTGCCAAAGGTAGATTTTAAGCGGCGGATCATCTGCGGCGTTAAGCTGATTTCCGGCACAAGCACCAGCGCCTTACGCCCCAATTCCAGTGTGCGCTCGATGAGCTTTAGGAAAACCACCGTCTTGCCGCTGCCCGTGACCCCGTGCAGCAGCGCCGCATGGGGCTGCGCGTCCTCCAATTTCGGCAGCAGCTCCCAAAAAACGGCTTGCTGCTCCGGCGAAAGGGTGATGGGCTTGGGGTCAAAGGGAATGTCGGCAAACAGGTCGATTTCCTTGTCCTGCTCGCTGACGGTAAGCACACCCTTTTTGCAAAGGGTGTCCAGCGTTGACTTGGAGATGCCCACCTCATCCAGCCGGCGGGCCGTCAGGGGGCCTTGGCGCAGCGCCTGTACCGCCGCAAGCTGGCGCGGGCCGGGTTTGGGGGCGGCGGGCAGCTCACCGGCCAGGGTGTACAGCCGTTCGGTGGAACGGCTCAGCCTGCTTTGCATGACGGGGCGGCCGTTCTCCGTGGCCGGGCGGTACTGCGCGCCGTAGGGTATCACAGCCTTGACAGCCTCAAACCAGGTGCAGAAGGTGCGTTCCTTCAAGAAATGCACCAGCTCCATCAGGTCGGGGGTCAGGCGGGCTTCCTCGGGCGCGGCGTCCAGCAGAGTCTTGAGGTTGTCGGGTGCTTCCTCGACCTCCTGCACGTCTAAAACGACGGCCATACGCGGTTTATTGCCGCGTCCAAAGGGCGCCAGCACCATGCTGCCGGGCCAGATCCTGCCCACCAGACGGGGCGGCACACAATAGGAATACAGCCTGTCAAAATGGATGTTGGCGTCGTTTACGGCCGCCCGGACAATTTGCAGGCTCATTCCTCAGCGCCGTGCTTCAGCTTGAACTGAATGATGGAGTACAGGCCATCGGCACAGGCCTCGACCTGGTTGTTGACGATGTGCTCGTCATAGTTGACAGAGTTGGCAATTTCGGTCTCGGCGCGCTGCAGACGGCGGCGGATGGTTTCCTCGCTCTCGGTGCCGCGGCTGCGCAGGCGGCGCTCCAGCTCCTCCATATCGGGGGGCAGCACAAAGATGGTGGTGGCACCGGGGTACATCTTTTTGATGTTGCCCGCGCCCTCGACCTCGATAACCAGGATCACGGGGATGCCCAGCGCCATGCGACCCTCGATCTCACTGCGCAGTGTGCCGTAGTAGTTGCCGCAATACTGCGTATGCTCAACGATCTGGTCGTTGGCAAGGTGGTTTTCAAAGTCCGCCGTGGACATAAAGTGGTAGTTGATGCCGTCCTTCTCGCCA
>USNZ01000128.1 GCA_900556255.1 uncultured Oscillospiraceae bacterium | reverse complement strand
ACGGCGCCATGAACGCCGCCAACATCATGAAACCGGCCCTGTCCCGCGGGCAGATGCAGGTCATCGGCGCGACCACCTTTGCCGAGTACCGCAAATATATCGAAAAAGATTCCGCGCTGGAACGTCGTTTCCAGCCCGTCAAGGTGGAAGAACCTTCCCTTTTGGAGTCCATCGAGGTCATCAAGGGCGTGCGCGTCTACTACGAAAAGCACCACTGTGTGCGCGTGCCCGACCCGATGGTGACCGCCATCGTCAAGCTGTCGGAGCGCTATATCACCGACCGTTTTCTGCCCGACAAGGCCATCGACCTGCTGGACGAGGCCTGCGCCTGCTGCAACCTGCGCCACCCCGAAATCACCGAACTGGCCGAGACCCAAAAGGCCGTAGCCGAACTGGAAGCCCGCGAGCATGAGCTGGAAAACCCCGAACAGGAGCCGGGCAAGGAAGGTGCCATCGACTACGAGGCACTGGCCGCTGTCAAGACGGATTTGGCGAAGCGGCGAGAAAAACTGCCTGCGCTGGAGCTGCGCGTGGCGGAGATCGAGGTCACGATGGACGACGTGGCGCAGGTGGTCGAGTTGTGGACGGGTGTGCCCGCCGTAAAAATCAAGGAGACCGAGTACGGTCGTCTGCTGGGGCTGGAGGACGCGCTGAAAAGCCATGTCATCGGCCAGGACGAGGCCGTCCACGCCGTGGCGGGGGCCATCAAGCGCGCGCGCGCCGATTTGTCGGGCCGCCACCGCCCTGCCAGCTTTATCTTTGTCGGCCCCACCGGCGTCGGCAAGACCGAGCTGGTCAAGCAGCTGGCCGCCCAGCTGTTTGACACCGTGGACCCGCTGATCGCCATCGACATGAGCGAATATATGGAAAAGTACGCTGTATCGCGTCTTATCGGCTCGCCTCCGGGCTATGTCGGCTACGAGGAGGCCGGCCAGCTGACCGAGAAGGTTCGCCGCCACCCGTACAGCGTCGTTCTGTTTGACGAAATCGAGAAGGCCCACCCCGATGTGATGAACATCCTGCTGCAAATTCTGGACGAGGGCAAGATCAACGACGCACAAGGCCGCACGGTGGATTTCTCCAACACGGTCATCTGCATGACCTCCAACGCAGGCTCCACAGACCGCAGCGGCGCGACGGGCTTTGGCAAAACCGCCGAAACCGCTGCCGCCGACAAGAGCATGAAGGCCCTGCAGGAGTTCCTGCGTCCCGAGTTCATCGGCCGCGTGGACGAGATCATCACCTTCCGCCCACTGAACGAGACCGACCTGGAAAAAATCGCCGCCCTCATGCTGGACGAATACAAGCCCGGCCTGCAGGCGCACAGCATCACCCTGCAGTACGACCAACCCGCGCTGGCCGCCATTGTGGCCGAAAGCTCGGCCCGTTACGGCGCGCGTGAGCTGCGCCGCACCATCCGCAAGGCCGTCGAGGATCCTGTGTCCGAGGCACTGGTCGAGGGCCGCCTAGGCACCGCAGCGACCACGGTCACCCTGACCGCCCGCGACGGAAAACCGGTTCTGGAATGGTAACAATACGACTATGAAACACTACCAACGCTTGGCGGCACTGCTGCTGGCTGTGCTGCTTTTGTGCGGCTGTATGCCGAAAATTCAGCGGGAATACAAGACCGATATGCCCCATGTGCAGACCCCTGCCCCCACGCAGACCCCTGCCGCCGGGCACAGCGCCGCCGAGCAGCGCTACGGCAGCGTCAAGCTGCTGACACAGCCGACGGTGCTGGTCAGTGTGTTCCTGAATGTCCCCGGCTGTGACCCCTGGACCGAGTCCGAGCGCAGCGACGCTCTGGCGCGGGTGGATACCGCGCTGGACTGGCTGGCCGGGCAGGGGAGCAGCTATGGCGTAAAAACCATGCTGCGCCATGCCGACGGCGGTTACTACACGCTGCAAAACACCGTGTCGGGCGGCGAACAAAGTGAGGAAAGCGATGCTCTGCTGGGGGAACTGGACGCCCTGAGCAAGCGCATCGACACGGACGCCCTGCGGGCAGAATACGGAACATCCAACATAGGTATGCTGTATTTTTTGCCTGTGGGCGGCACCTCCTTTGCCATGGTGCACTATGCCGATTCGGGCGAGCAATACTATTATGAGTATGCCTGCCTGTACCGCTATGACGCGTACAGCGCTGACGCAGAGCCGGAAAACCCCGCCACCTACGCCCACGAGATTTTGCACCTGTTCGGCGCGCCCGATTTATACGAGGGCAGCACCGACGTCTTTGTGGACGATGCGCTGCTGGCTTATATAGAGCACAGCTGCCCCAACGATATCATGCACAGTACCTACGATGCCGACGGCACCAGCCGCCTGCAGGATATCAGCCAAGTCATCTCGCCGCTGACCGCCTACTGCGTTGGCCTGGCCGACAGCTGCCCCGAGCTTGCCATGTTTCCCGCCTTGGCGGACGTGACGCCGGGAGTGTTCGGCAGTGCAGAAAAGCCCGAACCGGACGAACTGCCCGGTGCCGTGGCGGCCTGACGCAGGAAAGGAAAGTGCCCTATGTATGAGCTTTTTCCGCTGCGGATAGAGCAGCTTATTGCGGCAAGCAACGCCGAATACCGCGCCGATGCCGAGCTGCCCGCCGCGCCCCATGCGGGCTGGGTGCTGGTTTACCTGCACAGCGGCAATATTGAGGAACGCTGCGATGACCGCCGCATTTTGCTGCATCCGGGTGCGCTGCTGCTGCACCCGCCCGGCGAGGTCAGCGGTATGCGCACGGTGGGCGGTGTGCCGCCCGAGGTGCTGCGTGTGGAATTTGTCTGCACGGGCGAGGCTGCCGAGCGTATGCACGGCTTTGTGATCCACGCCGAGCCGGGCGAGCAGCGGGACGTGCGTTACCTGATGCAAAGGATCCCCGCGCTGTTTGACGCCGACGACCCCACCCGCCTGCAGCAGGACCTTGCCCTGGGCGAGGTGCAGCAGATGGTGCTGCGGCTGGAAGATCTGCTGATTTTGGTGGCCCGCCGCGGCCGCCAGCCGCGCCGACAATCCGCTGTGCGCCTGCAGCGCGAGCGCCGCCAGGCTGCCCTGGTCGAGGCTGCCCGCACCTATTTTGCCGAAAACCTGCGCAGGGAATTGCATATCGGGGAACTGTGCGAGGCATTGGGCTGCAGCCGTGCGCAGCTGCAGCAGGCGTTCCGCGCCCGCACCCGCAGCACCGCAGGGGCGGAGTTTACCGCCATGCGGCTGGACTACGCCGCCCAGCTTCTGGCGCGCGGGGCACTGCCCGGCGAGGTTGCCGTAGAAATGGGCTATTGTTCGGGGGCGCATTTCAGCAAAAAATTCCGCGAGGCCACCGGCAACACCCCCGCCGAGTACCGCCGCCAACAGATGTATCTGACATCGCGGCGGCAAAACAGGCAACAAAAAGATATAGACGAACCGTAAACGACTATTGACGGAACTGCCCCGACAAAGTAGAATAAAGGTAGTAAGGGGCGGCTGCGCCGGCAGCTGCCTGCAACATAAGGCAATATCGCACAAATTCTAAGTGCCGATACGGCGAGCAAGGTGCTTAAGCCGTCAGGCGGGAATTGTGCGGTGTTGCCTAAGCAATACATTGTAAAAGGAGAGTTTGTTATGGCAATTTTGGTTAGCGGCGGTGCCGGCTACATCGGCAGCCACACCTGCATCGAATTGTTGGCCGCAGGCTACGACATCGTTGTGGCGGATAACTACTACAACTCCTGCCCCAAGGCTTTGGAGCGCGTCAAGCAGATTTCCGGCAAGGATTTCCGCTTTGTCGAGGCTGACATGACCGACAAGGCCGCTGTCGAAAAGATTTTTGCCGAAAACAGCGACATTGACTGCGTTATCCAGTTCGCCGCCTATAAGGCTGTGGGCGAAAGCGTATCCAAGCCCATCGAGTATTACTCCAACAACCTGGCCACCACGCTGAACATTCTGGACGTGATGCGGCACCACAATTGCCACAACATCATCTTCTCCTCCTCCGCTACCGTTTACGGCGACCCCGCCAGTGTGCCCATCCGCGAGGATTTCCCCGTCGGCGGCACCACCAACCCCTACGGCACCACCAAGGTGTTCAGCGAGCGCATCCTGACCGACTGCTGCAAGGCGGACCCCGAACTGAACGTCGCCCTGCTGCGCTACTTCAACCCCATCGGTGCGCATCCCTCCGGCCTGATCGGTGAGGACCCCAACGGTATCCCCAACAACCTCGTTCCCTACATCGCCAAGGTGGCTGTCGGCAAATTGAAGGAAGTCCATGTCTTTGGCAACGACTACCCCACCCCCGACGGCACCGGTGTGCGTGACTACATTCACGTTGTCGACCTGGCCCGCGGCCACGTTGCCGCCGTGCACAAGCTGGAAGAAAAGCCCGGCCTGTTCATCTGCAACCTGGGCACCGGCCACGGTTACAGCGTGCTGG
>USNZ01000127.1 GCA_900556255.1 uncultured Oscillospiraceae bacterium | reverse complement strand
CATGCTGTACTGCAACCAGAATTTTGCCGACTACCCGCACGAAATTCCGGCAGGCAAATTCGATGCCGCCGCGCAGGCCCCCAAATGGATGCTGTTAAGCTACCGCAAGGCTGTCACCGCATCCTCCACCGCCGAGGGCAGCTCCCCGGCCAACGCCGTGGACGAGGATTGCCGCCGCTGGTGGAGCGCGGGAAGTGACCAGCCCGGCGAATGGCTCTGCGTGGATTTGGGCAAGGAAAGCGATGTGCGGGCGGTTCAGGTCAATCTGGCGGACGAAGCGCTGGCGGTGGACTTTCCTGCCGACAGCTACGGCGATGACCGCAAGACTCGCCACCTTGAAACCCGCCCGCAGATTTCACATTACACCGTAGAAACCAGCTTGGACGGCAAGGCGTGGACCCTGCGCGAGGATGTTGCCCGCGAATGTTCCAACGGCTATTACGAATACACGGACGGCATCCGTGCGCGGTATGTCCGCGTGACGGGCGGCGCGCTGCCCTACGGGCAGACTCTGCGCATCAGCGGGCTGCGTGTGTTCGGCAACGGCGAGGGTGCGCGTCCTGCCCAAGCCGACGCCAAAGCCGTACGCGTGGACGCACTGGACGGCAAAATCAGCTGGCAGCATATCGAGAACGCCCAAGGCTGCAATGTGCGCTACGGCATTGCACCGGATAAGCTGTACCAAAGCTGGCTTGTCTATGATGCCGATGAGGTCACACTTTCCACGCTGATGTCCGGGCAGACCTATTATGTCTGCGTGGACAGCTTTAACGAAAACGGCATCACAACGGGCAAGGTTTTCCCCATGGAAAGCTGATTCCTGCCAACCAAAACAAAAGCGCCGTCTGATGGACGGCGCTTTTTGCTGTTCCCTGATACAAGGGATACTCCCACCTAAGGGGCAAGCCGCACGGTAAAGCAACTGCCCGCATCGGGGCGGCTGTCTGCGGTAATATTGCCGCCGTGCAGGGCGGCGATTTTCTGTGCCATGGCAAGCCCCAGGCCGTTGCCTTGGGTTTTATGGCTGGTGTCCCCCTGATAAAACTGCTCAAAGATATGGCGGCGCGTTTCCTCGTCCATGCCGCAGCCCTGATCCGTAATCGATACAACCACACTGCCCTGTTCCTTGCGCAGCGTCACACCGATGATACCGCCGTCCGGGCTGAACTTCGCGGCGTTATCCAGCAAATTCAGCCAAATCTCCTTGAGCAGCGCCTCGCTGCCGTTATATCGGCACGGGGCAATATCTGCGTCAAAGGTCAATGGCTTCTCCCGCCACTTCTGCTGGGTGACCAAAATGCTTTGCCGCAGCTGCTCGTCCAGCAAAAAGTCTGTTCGGTCGTTCAAAATCGTCTGTGACTCCACACGGTTCAAAAGCAGCACACTGGACGACAGCTGCGCCAGTCGCCGACTTTCGTCGCGGATGATCTGCAGATATTCGCGCTGTTCCTCGGGGGCGACGTCCTCCTCCAGCAGCAGGTCGGCAAAGCCGCTGATGCTGACAATGGGGGTCTTGAACTCATGCGAAAAGTTGTTCACAAAATCCTTGCGCAGCAGCTCCGTACCGGAAAGCTCCTGTGCCGCTTTGTTGAAGGCCGCCTTGAACGCCTTGATTTCCTCCGGCTCATAGCCTCGTTTGGCGGGTGCCAGACGCACGGTAAAATCCCCTGCCGCCAGTCGGTTCATCGCCTGCATACTGTTTACCATAGGCTTGATCAGCACAAGGCGGATCGCCACCACAAGGCTGATGGCCATCAAAATACAGCTGGCATACAAAATCACCAGTGCGCCCCCTATGCTGATCTCTCCGTTGCGAAAGAAAAAGCCGTTGTCTACTCCCAGCACAACCAACACGGTGGCAGCGGTCAGGTTCAGCGTGACTACAAAAAACAGGTTCAGCACCAGCAGCATCGTCAGATTTGCCGTGCGCGTGCAGCTGCGCAGCTTGTTTACCCATTGCGCCATATTATACCTTCCTTACCGCGCGGTAACCGATGCCGCGAATGGTCTGTATTTCAAACTCTGACCAGTCATAAAACCGGTTGCGCAGACGGTTGATGTGAACATTTACCGTTTTATCGTCACTTTCGCTGTCCATACCCCAAATTTCGTCCAGCAGCTCCAGCCGGGTAAAGGTCTTTTCGGGGTACGCCAGCAGCTTGTACAGCAGATTGAATTCTTTCGGCGGCAGCACCTGTGCCTCGTGACCGCGGCGCACCGTGTGGGTGTCGTAGTCCAGCTCGACCTCACCGATTGTGATTTTATGCTCGTCCACAATGCGGGCGCGGCGCAAAAGTGCGCGTATACGCAGCACAAGCTCCTGCCTGTCCGGCGGCTTTGTCATATAATCATCCGTACCTACGATAAATCCTGTATGCTTATCCTGCGGCATATCCTTGGCCGTCAGCATTAAAATGGGCAGCATACTGTCGCTGTCCCGTATGGCTTTGGTCAGGGCAAAGCCGTCCATGCGGGGCATCATTACATCGCACAGCAGCAAATCTATATGGTTATGATCCAGCATTTCCAGCGCCTGCACGCCATCGGCGGCCGTCAGCGGCTCGAAGCCCTCACGCTTCAGGATGGCTGTCAGCAACCGCGCCGTGCTGGGGTCATCCTCGGCAATCAAAACACGAAACATTCCTCGCAATCCTCCCTTTACCTTATTATAATACAGCGCAAAGATAAACGAAAGATAAACAGCCCCGTTTACCAAAGATTTATTTTGGGGGTGTATTCTAAGAGCATCGAAAGAAACTACGAAAAACGGAGGATACACCTATGAAAACGATTTATCTAGTCACCGGCGCTGCCGGTTTTATGGGTACCAATGTCTGCGCACAGCTTTTGGAACGCGGCGATTCCGTGCGCGCCTTTGTGCTGAAGGGCGACCCCGCCGTAAAATTTATACCCAAAGCGGTTGAAATTTTTGAGGGCGACCTCTGCAATGCTGCGGACTGCGAGAAATTCTTTACGGTGGAGCCTGACACCCAGACCGTCTGCATCCACTGCGCCAGCATGGTGACCATCAACCCGGATTACAGCGAAAAGCTCCTCGCCGTCAATGTCGACGGCACGAAAAATATGCTGAAGGCCGCCAAAAAACACCCCGAATGTAAGAAGTTTGTCTATGTTTCCAGCACAGGCGCCATCCCCGAGCTGCCCAAGGGCGAGACCATCCGCGAGGTACACAGCTTTGTCCCCTACGATGACACCCGCGTGGTCGGCTGGTACAGCCGCAGCAAGGCGATGGCAACTCAAGAGGTTCTGGACGCTGCCGCTGATGGGCTGAACGCCTGCGTGGTACATCCCAGTGGTATTCTTGGCCCCAACGACCCCGCCATCGGGCAGACGACCCGCACGCTGATTCAGATCCTGAACGGTGAAATGCCCATCGGTATGCAGGGTTCGTTCAACCTCGTTGATGTGCGCGACTTAGCCGCCGGTACGATTGCCGCCGCCGACCGCGGGCGCAAGGGCGAGTGCTACATTCTCTCCAACGATGAGGTTTCCCTGAAGGGACTCTGCGAAATGCTGAAGGCAGAAACAGGCTGCCGCGGCTGCCTGTTTTACCTGCCGCTGTCGCTTGCCCATGTTGCCGCCAAGCTGATGGAAGCTAACGCTGCCAAGACCGGCAAGCCTGCCGTGCTGACCGAGTTTGCGGTGTACAATCTGGAGCGCAACAACCGCTTTGACTGCTCCAAAGCAAAAAATGAGCTGGGCTTTGCCCCACGCCCCTACAAGGAAACGCTGCATGATCTGGCGGTTTGGCTGAAGCAGGAGGGAAAAATCGCATGAAAAAGCTGTGCCTTTATCTGTACCATTTGCTGGAGATGGATGACTGTCGGTGGGAGTGCTATCTCCACGCCTTGGAATCTTTACGTTGAAAGGGAAAATCGCATGAAAAAAATTTGTGTAATTACAGGCGGCGGCAGCGGAATGGGGCTTGCCACAGCAAAGCTCGTATCTGAAGCCGGCTACTACACCATTTTGGTCGGACGCACGGCATCCAAATTGGAAAAAGCGGTTGCCGACCTGCGCGCAGCGGGCGGCGAGGCAGAGGCGTTCAGCTGCGATGTTTCTGACCGTGAAAGCTGCTTTTCGCTGGCTAAGCACGCCGCCGAATGCGGCGAGGTAAAAGCCCTTTTGCACATTGCGGGGCTTAGCCCGCACATGGGCGATGCCGAGAAAATCCTGCGCGGCAACGCGCTGGGCACGGTCAACATCAACGATGCCTTTTACGAGATCATGGCACCGGGCGGCTGCGTGATCGATACCTCCAGCATGAGCGCTTACCTTGCCCCGCAGTTCATCATGCCCCAAGGCGCATACAAGTTCGCGCGCACCGACCGCGAAAAATTTATAAAAAAGCTGCTGGCGCGGGCAAGCATTGCCCCCAAGGAAGCCCGTCCCGGTCTTGCCTATGCCATCAGCAAGCA
>USNZ01000126.1 GCA_900556255.1 uncultured Oscillospiraceae bacterium | reverse complement strand
CACCTTCCGGGAACTGGATCCCACCCGCTACACCACCAACGCCCTCAACGGCCTTATGGCAGCCGGTTACCGCCTGCGGGAGATCATGGGGGATGTGATGCGAAAGTTCCCGGCACAGCCCGGTCCTTCCGGCGGCGATGGCGGCGGCAGCAATGCCCTGAACAGCTTTATGAGCCTGATGTCCGGGGAAAAGGGTGATTACTTTGCCACCCATCCGCTGCTGACTGAGGCACTGTCCGGCTGCGAGGATTCCTGCGATGTGATCGGTCTGAACTACCTTACCGGACGCCATGTGCTGGAGCATGAACTGCACCCCCACAAGGCAGTGCTAGGCACCGAGACTTACCCAGCAGACATCGTGCGGCTGTGGCGCATCGTGGAGGAGAATCCTCACATGATTGGCGACTTCACATGGGCTGGCTACGATTATCTGGGGGAGGCAGGCTGCGGCATCTTCCATTACGATGGCGGCGCCAACTTCAGCAGCATTTACCCGGAACGCACCGCCTACATTGGAGATCTGGATCTGCTGGGCAACCGCCGCCCCATCAGCTACCTGCGCGAAGTCGTCTACGGGCTGCGCAAGGCGCCCTACATTGCCGTCATGCGCATGGACAAAAACGGGCAGACCTCCTCCCACACGCCGTGGATGTTCAAGGACAACATTGCCTCCTGGACATGGCCCGGCTTTGAGGGACAGACCGCCTCGGTGGACGTCTACTGCGCTGCCGACGAAGCGGAGCTGTTCCTGAACGGCGAAAGCCTGGGCCGCAAACCCTTGCAGGACTTCACCGCCACCTTTGACGTCCCCTATGCTCCCGGCACACTGCGCGCCGTAGGTTACAAGGACGACCAGACGGTTGTGGAGTTCAGCCTTTCCACCGCCGAAAACGCCCACCTGACCGTGACCGTTGACCGCAAGACCCTGCACGCCGACGGCGAGGACGCCGCGTTCTGCCTGGTGCACTTTGCCGATGCCAACGGCAACGACGACCTGTTTGCCGGCCACACCCTGAAGGCCGAGGTCAGCGGCGCTGCCGCGCTGGCCGCCTTTGCCAGCGCCAACCCCAGCAGCGAGGAGCGCTACGACACCGCCGACACCGTGACCTTTGACGGTTACGCCATGGCCGTTGTGCGCACCGGCGAAACCGCCGGGCCGATCACCCTGACCGTAACCGCCGACAACGGCGAGACCGTGCAGGTGGACCTGACCGCCGAATAAAATACAAGCGCCCCGCTGCTGGTGCTATACTTCTTTGCCGGGCGGGTGCTTTTGCAGCTGTTCCTCAATGATCCCTCGGCTGCCGCCATGGGCACCGGCATCATCTTCCTGCGCATTGTGTCGCCCTTCTACTTCATCGTTTCCGCCAAGTTGGTGGCGGACGGCATCTTGCGCGGTGCGGGCCTGATGGACCGCTTTATGATCGCCACCTTCACCGACCTGATCCTGCGCGTGGTGCTGGCGCTGGTGCTGTCCAAGACGGCGCTGGGTTCCACCGGCATCTGGTGCGCCTGGCCCGTGGGCTGGACGGTGGCCGCCGTTATGTCCTTCAAATTCTACCGCAACGGTCCGTGGAAAGCCGCGCAGACTGCTGAGGTGTAAACAACAAAACAATGACGCCCCGCAAGGTTTTTCCTTGCGGGGCGTCGCTTATTTATTGCTTATACTTGGGTTGGTTCTGGGTTTCTGCGGGGGCATCGTAGACGGCAGGTGTCGGGGCGGCGGGTTTCTGCTTGGGCTTTTTGGGGTGCTTGCGCCGCCACAAGGCCACGGCGGTGACTGCGGCAGCCACGATCAGCAGCAGCGGCCACAGGTAGACGACGGCAACGGCCAGGCCCTGCACAAAGCTGACAAAGCCCGCGCCGCCCTCGCTGAAGGCGTCCGCAATGCGCTGCCCGAAACCGGTCGATGCCGTGGGGCTGTACACCGCGACTTCGTTCAGCGTTGCCTCCACGGTGGAGTACATCACCTGCGAGTCCATGGCGCGCAGCTTGCGGGTGTAGCTTTCCAGCTCATACTGCACATCGGTCAGCTGGTTTTCGATTTCCAGCAGGTCGGCGGTGGTTTCGGCCTTGTCTGCCAGGGCGTTCAGGCGGTCGCGCTGTGCCTCCAGCGCGGCAAGGCGCGCCTGCACGTCAATGTAATTTTCGGTGATGTTGCTGGCATCCTCGCTCAGGGAGCTGACGCTGCCGCCCTTGCCCGCCTGCTCCAAAAAGGCGCGGTAGTTTTCTGCCGGGACGCGCACCGTGTAGCTGGCGTAGCGGTCGTGGTCCTCCTCGCTGCCCGATACATAGGTATGCTCCAGCCACCCGCCGGTATCCTCCACCGCGGCCAGGAACGCATCGCGGGCGGCGGCAAAGTCGGTCGCCTCGATGCGCATATCGGCGGTGTAGACGATCTTCTGCTCGGTGTTCTGCACCGACGGATCCAGCGTCGGGGTCGTGCTGCCGCTTTCGGCGCTGCCGTACTCGCCTTCCATGACCGTGGATTCGTCGTAATAGCTGCCGTTCGCCGCAGAGGCGCTGTCTGTGTAACCATTGGAACTGCCGCCGCAGGCAGCCAGCAGAGCCGCCGCCAGCAGGGCCGCGGGGATTCCTAAACGCTTTTTCATGGGGATACCTCCTTTTTGTTTGGGTCTTTCACCTATAAAGACGGAAACTGCGTCCGCACGTTACAGGCGGCAAAATATTTAGGGAATACCGCATAATTCTAAGTGCCGATACGGCGAGCGAGGTGCGGCAGCTGCTAAGCCAAAAGCGCAGATAATACTTTGTGTATTATCGAGCATTTTGGCAACGCAGATGCCGTGCCGCACACCGAGCCGCAGCGAGGCGCTTCGGAGCGCAACCGACGCTTTGCGGCGGCTCTTGGCGCGGAGATCCGCCGAAGCGGTGCTTAAGCCGTAAGGCGGGAATTGTGCGGTGTTGCCTTTGTGTTTACGCGCCCGCGCGGGGTGCCAGCAGCACCGCCGCCAGATAAAAGCCGTACAGCACCAGACAGACAGCCCCCTGCCAGCGGTACAGCCGCTTGCGCAGCAGTGGCGGCAGCAACAAGGCCAGCGTCATGACGGCGCACAGCGGGATATCGTAGCTGCGGTACTGGTCGGCGATGGGCAGACGTTGGCGGTACATCAGCCCCGATACCGGCAGGGCCAGCGTCAGGTTCAGAATCGCGCTGTTCAAAAGCTGCATCGGCAACGTGTCCGGCGGAAAAAACCGACATTTCAGCGAGAATTTCTTCCAGATCGAGCCAAGTGGGTGATCCAGCACGTCCGCCAGCAGCGGCAGGCAGAAGCCGAAGCTGACCAGCGTGGACGCCCACAGCGCCTGGATCGTGCCCGTCAGGTTGGCAAAGGTGATGGCACTGTACACCAGCGCCTGCGCCCCGATGCCCAGCAGCACCATGCCCAGCACCACGCCGGACAGGTTTTTCAGGCTGTTGAACACCCCCATGGCGGGAAAGGACATTGTGCCGGCGGTGTAGCTCTCGGCAGGGGCATCGGCCGCGCCGTCGGTGGAGATCGGCTCCTGCTCCGTGCCGTCGGCGGCATTGTATTGGTAGACGATGCTTTGCAGCACAAAAAAGACAAACAACGCCATCAAAATGCCTGTGCCCGTGTAGCTGAGCTTGCCGTCCCGCACGAACAGCACAACCGTCGCGCAGGCTGCCAGCAGCACTGCGCATTTGCGGGTAAACTCGCTCCGATGCACGGTCGCAGCCTGGGGCCGCAGCAGGCAGACTGCCAGCGCCAGCCCCAGATTGGTCACCGCCCCTGCCAGCGCCGCGCCCACCGCGATGGAAGTAAGCGACAGACCCGCCGCCTGAAACGCCAGCGTAATCTGGGGCAATGCCAGGCAGAAGGGCACCACGGTGCCCCCCACGACCCACAGCGGCAGCCCCAGCAGCGCACAGCACCAGGTGGTGCAGCGCCCCGCCAGCCGACTGCCCACCGCCGTACACACCAGGCCGAGGGCATAAATACACAATGCCAGCAGAATTACAAACATAGCGATTCCTTTGCAAAGTCTGAAAAATCCAAAAAAGCGGTGCCGTCCGGCACCGCTTTTGCGCTTTTAATAGGCAATACCCCAGACAACCATCTTCTGCGCAGGTTTGCCGCAGATGGGGCAAACATCGCTGATGTGTTCCTGGGCAAAAGGCATGCAGCGGCTGGAAAGGCCAAACTCGGACTTCATGGCTTCCTCACACGCCAGCTCGCCGCACCACATGGTCTTGATAAACCCGGTGGAGGCAGCTACCTTTTCTTTGATTTCTTCCTTGGTGGCAGCGCTGGTGGTGCGAGCCTCGCGGTTCTTCAGGGCGCGGTCGTACAGATCCTTGGCCAGCTCCTGCATGGCGGCAGGGATAGCAGTAGCCAGATCCTCGAACTTGACGAACTGCTTTTCGCGGGTATCGCGGCGGACCAGCACGCACTGGCCGTTCTCGATAT
>USNZ01000125.1 GCA_900556255.1 uncultured Oscillospiraceae bacterium | reverse complement strand
GCAAGTACGCCAACGCCAAGGACGCCTTCTTCATCGGCCGCGGGCTGGACTATGCCGTGGCACTGGAGGGCAGCCTGAAATTTAAGGAGATCAGCTACATCCA
Organism: uncultured Oscillospiraceae bacterium; assembly: GCA_900556255.1. Taxonomy (GTDB): domain Bacteria; phylum Bacillota; class Clostridia; order Oscillospirales; family Ruminococcaceae; genus Gemmiger. The sequence goes on along the minus strand of USNZ01000125.1, from coordinate 4,356 downwards.
CTCGGAGGCTTTCGCCGCCGGGGAGATGAAGCACGGCCCCATCTCCCTGATTGAAAAGGGGACACTGGTCGTCGGTATTCTGACCCAGCCCGATTTGTTTGAAAAGAGCGTTTCCAACATGGTGGAGGCCAAGAGCCGCGGTGCATTCCTGATGGGCCTTACCACCTACGGCAATTACAGCATTGAGGACAACGCCGGTTTCACCGTCTATGTGCCCAAGACCGACCCCCATTTTGCCACCAGCCTGTCGGTGATTCCGCTGCAGCTGCTGGCCTACTACGTAAGCTGCGCCAAGGGTCTGGATGTTGATAAGCCCCGCAACCTGGCCAAGAGTGTCACGGTCGAATAATAGAATTTGTGGTATTTGCCAAAATTAAACGCTGATTTTTAGGCATTATTTGCTCCGTTTGTCTACGACAAGGCAAGACAAACGGAGCAGTTTTGTGTTATAATAGGGTAAATATTACATCGATAAAGGAACTGTTATGCATATTTCCCATCAAATACTCAAAGGTCTGCCGCGCAAGATCGCCCTGATGCTCCTGGACTGCGGACTGATCGTCTTTTGCTACTGGCTTGCCATCATTGTACACTTTGACGGCGAGGACTCTGTCATCCCGGCGGCCGTCCTGCAGGCCGAGGTTATACGCGCCATGGCCCCCATGCTGTGGTACACGCTGCCCATCTACATGATCGTCTTTTGGTTCGGCGGCCTGTATGAGATCATGTGGGAATACGCCGGTATGCGGGACTTGGGGCGCTTACTGTGCCTGTCCGGTCTTTCGACAGGCCTTGTCATGCTTATTGACCTCATGCTGCGCGAGCGCCCTGTCAGCGGTGCCGTGCTGATCTTCGGCTCCGTATTCAACACAGGTGCCATAGCGGGTGTGCGCTTTTTGTGGCGGCTTATCAAGACTATGCTGGCCATGTCGGCCTCCCGCAGCGAAAGCAACGACACCCCCATGCTGATTGTAGGTGCAGGCAACGCCGGTGCCTGGGCCGTAAACCTTTGCAAAAGCAAGAACCAGACCTTCGGCAAGCCGGTCTGCGTCGTTGACGATGATCTGACCAAAAAAGGTCTGCGTGTGCAGGGCGTACCCGTGCGCGGCACCATCTCGGACATTCCGGAGCTGGTTCGCAAATACCATATCATGGAAATCGTCATTGCCATCACCTCGGTGGGCGGCGACCGTATGCGGGAGATCATCAACCTCTGTAACTCCACGCACTGCCGTGTGCGGATGCTTTCCGACCCGCACGCGGTGGACGAAAACGGAAACCCTCTGGCTGCAGGTTTCCGTGAACTGAACACGGCGGACTTCCTTTCCCGTGACGAGATCCAGCTCAACAACTCCCAGATTTCGGAATACCTGCACGATAAAATCGTTCTGGTCACCGGCGGCGGCGGATCCATCGGCAGCGAGCTTTGCCGCCAGATCATGCGTTACCAGCCCCGACGCCTTTTGATTTTTGACATCTACGAAAACTGCGCCTACGAGCTGGAAACCGAGCTGCGCGGGCGTTACGGTGCCTCCGCGCCCATTTTGACGCTGATCGGCTCCATCCGCGACAAAGAACGCCTGGACGAGGTTTTTGAAACCTACCACCCCGAAGTCGTCTTTCATGCGGCGGCGCACAAGCATGTCCCGCTGATGGAAATCAGCCCCGCCGAGGCTGTAAAAAACAACGTTGTCGGCACCAAAAATCTGCTGACCTCCGCCGCCGAGCACGGTGTGCAGCGGTTTGTGCAACTTTCCACCGACAAGGCCGTCAACCCCACCAACGTCATGGGCTGCACCAAGCGCCTGTGTGAAATGCTGATTCAAACCTTTGCCCAAAACACCGACATGAAGTGTGTGGCCGTGCGTTTCGGCAATGTGCTGGGCAGCCACGGCAGCGTCATCCCACTGTTTGAGGAGCAAATCAAGCGCGGCGGCCCTGTCACCATCACCCACCCGGAGATCGTGCGCTATTTCATGACCATTCCCGAGGCAGCCCAGCTGGTGCTGCAGGCGGGCGGCCTGGCCGAAAGCGGCAGCATCTATGTTCTGGATATGGGCGAGCCGGTTAAAATCATGGATCTGGCCAACCGTCTGATCCGCTTCTACGGCTACGAGCCGGGCGTTACTATGGAGGTCAAGATCACCGGCCTGCGTCCCGGCGAAAAGCTGTATGAGGAACTCATGATGGACGCCGAGCAGGACAAGATGGCAAAAACGGCGCATAACAAGATTTTTATCGCCCCGCCGATGCAGATCGATCTTGCTACCTTCTACAACGACCTGCAGCGTCTGCAGGCCGCTGCCCACCGCGATGACGATGCGGTCATTGACATCCTGCAGCAGATGGTGCCCAGTTACCACCCGAACCGCCGCGTCTGCGCCGACCACACCGTTGTGGCTGCCAGCGGCAATACGGCGCTGCTTTCCAAGGCCGAACTGGCAAAGGCCCTGAAGGATCGGCAGCCCACTGTTAAGGAGGAGTAATCCCTATGTATCGCAACTGCATCAAGCGTTTGCTGGACATTGTGCTTTCTCTGGCCGCCATCCTTGTGCTGGCCATACCCATGGCTTTGGTTGCACTGTGGATCAAGCTCGACTCTCCCGGCCCGGTGTTTTTCCGCCAGCGCCGTGTGGGCAAGGGCAAGACCCACTTTAACATTCTGAAATTCCGCACCATGCGCGGGGACACTCCGCACGATGTGCCCACCCATCTTTTGAAAAATCCCGACGCCTACATTACCAAAAGCGGTGCCTTTCTGCGCAAGACCAGTCTGGACGAGCTGCCGCAGATTTTTAACATTCTCGTTGGGCAGATGAGTGTCATCGGCCCGCGCCCCGCGCTGTACAACCAGTATGATCTGATCGAGGCCCGCGATGCTGTCCATGCCAACGACATACGCCCCGGCCTCACAGGCTTGGCGCAGGTCAACGGCCGTGACGAGCTGTCCATTCCGGAAAAAGTCCGCTATGACGGTGAGTATGCCGCCAACGTGACCTTTGCCATGGACTTTAAGATTTTCTTCCACAGTGTCACCTATGTATTCAAGCGTCGCGGCGTTGTGGAGGGCGGTACCGGCGCTTTGCAGAATAAGCAAAAATCCGACCGCTGAACCGGCCCCATCGTCAAAATGACGGACGTTTTTACCGCCGCAGAACCCTGCGGCGGTATTATTTTTACGCAAAAAACAAAAATGTACAAGAAAATCTTTCAAAATTTGTTAAAATATGTTGCAAAAGTCAAGCGAATTGTGTAAAATATACATTAGATTGATTCGGTTTTCGGGCAGATTCACATAGGGCAAACTGTCCAAAGTGCTTTCCGCTGCCAACAATATACCAAAAGAGGAGTTGCTGATTATGGCAAACCGTGTGTTCCAGAACGTAGTATATCAAATGAAGGACGCTGTGGACCGTGTTGTCGGTGTTGTAGATGAGACCGGTGCCGTTATTTCCTGCTCTGAACTGGGGCAGATCGGTGAGGTGCGCGACGGCGTGGCCGCCGTAAGCCAGGCTGCAGGGGAGACCTTTATCCTGGACGGCTACTCTTACCACCAGTTCTCCAATGCCAAGCACAACGATTACGCCGCTTTTGTTGAGGGTACCGACGAAACCGCCGCCCAGTTTGCGGCTATGCTGTCCATCAGTTTGCAGTGCATCAAGCAGTACCACGACGAAAAGTTTGATAAGACCAACTTTATCAAAAATGTCGTGCTGGACAACATCCTGCCCGGTGATATCTACGCCAAAGCGCGCGAACTGCACTTCATTTCCGACGTGCAGCGCGTTGTTCTGCTGATTCGCGTCACCTCCGGCAACGATATCTCTGCCTACGACGTCGTCAGCGGGCTGTTCCCCGACAAGCAGAAGGACTTCGTCTTTAATATCAGCGAGACCGACACCGTCCTCGTCAAGGAAATCAAGCCCGACAACAACACCCGCGACATGGAAAAACTCGCTGCCTCCATCGTAGACACCCTGCAGGGCGACCACTACATCAAGGCGATGGTGGGTATCGGAACCCCCATCAGCAACATCAAGGATCTGGCTTCCAGCTTTAAGGAAGCCCAAATCGCCATGGAAGTCGGCAAGGTCTTTGACACCGAACGCCAGGTCATCTGCTATGACCACCTGGGCATTGCCCGCCTGATCTACCAGCTGCCTACCACCCTGTGCGAGGCATTTTTGCGCGAGGTCTTTAAGCAGGAGAGCATTGATTCCCTGGATGCCGAAACACTGTTTACCATCCAGCGTTTCTTTGAGAACAACCTTAATGTCTCCGAAACCAGCCGCGGCCTGTTTGTACACCGCAACACGCTGGTCTACCGCCTGGAAAAGATTCGCAAGCTGACGGGCC
>USNZ01000124.1 GCA_900556255.1 uncultured Oscillospiraceae bacterium | reverse complement strand
CGATTTTATGCTCTAGCGGTATTTTCATCGTCGGCACATGTCCGCCGATGAAAATAGATTGAAAATTTACTTTTTCGACAGTCTGAAGGCGTCCCGCAAGGGGCGCCTTTTAGTTTAGCGTTCAAATGCGGTGTGCCCGCGGCAAATTGTGTTTTTTCCGGGATGTAGAATTGCCGCAAAATTATTACAAACCGTATAATTTACAGCGTTCCTTTGGTGGACAGCACCCCGCAGATGCGCGCGTCGGTGCGGGTGGCGGCGTCCAATGCCTTGGCAAACGCCTTGAACATGGCCTCCAGCTTGTGGTGGTCGTTTTCGCCGTACAGAATTTTCAGGTGCAAATTCATCATGGCAGCGTAGGAAATGGCATAAAAGAACTCCCGTGCCATCTGGGTGTCCATGCCGCCGCAGCTTTGCCCGGCAAACGCCGCATCGTAGACAAAATACGGCCGCCCGCCCAGATCCACGGCGCACAGGGCCAGCGTTTCGTCCATGGGCAGCATACAGCTTCCGTAGCGCACCAGCCCTGCTTTGTCGCCCAGCGCCTGCCGAATGGCCGTGCCCAGCGCAATGCCGATATCCTCTATGGTGTGGTGGCAGTCCACGTTCAAATCGCCGCGGCAGTGTACCGTCAAATCAAACAGGCCGTGGCGGGCAAAGCCGTCCAGCATGTGGTCAAAAAAGCCGATGCCGGTATCCAGCTCGGTCTTGCCGCTGCCGTCCAAATTCAGGGTCAGGGTGATTTGCGTTTCCCGCGTGTTGCGGGTCACGGTGGCTGTGCGTTCCATAGGCTGCCTCCTGTTGTCTTTACCGCATTAAAGCGTTGTTATGCCTTTACTATACCACGCGCGCGGGGGCGGCGTCAATGCAAAAAATGCGCAATTTATTTACGAAATCGCAACACTTTTTTTTGCCCGCTGCGCTACAATAAGGGTAAGATTCTGAACATGGGGCTGCGGCCCTGTTCTTGAGAGGAAAACCAACTCTATGGCAAAGATAATCGGGATAGATTTGGGTACCACCAACAGCTGTGTGGCGGTGATCGAGGGCGGCAAGCCGGTCGTTATCCCCAACGCCGAAGGGCAGCGCACAACGCCCTCGGTGGTGGCGGTGACCAAGGCAGGGGAGCGCCTGGTGGGCGAGGCCGCCAAGCGTCAGGCCGTCACCAACGCCCCCCGCACGGTCAGCAGCATCAAGCGGCTGATGGGCAGCGAAAAGCGCGTGCCGATCGACGGCAAAACCTACACCCCGCAGGAGATCAGCGCACTGATTTTGTCCAAGCTCAAGGCGGACGCCGAGGCGTATCTGGGCGAGGCAGTGACGCAGGCGGTCATCACGGTGCCGGCGTATTTCAACGATGCGCAGCGCCAGGCCACCAAGGACGCCGGGCGCATTGCCGGGCTGGAGGTGCGCCGCATCATCAACGAACCCACCGCCGCCGCGCTGGCCTACGGGCTGGACAACGGCAAGACCCAGAATGTCATGGTGTACGACTTGGGCGGCGGCACGTTTGACGTGTCGCTGATCCGCATCGGGGACGGCATCGTGCAGGTGCTGGCCACCTGCGGCGACAACTTTTTGGGCGGCGATGACTTTGACGAGCGCATTGTCACATGGCTGGCAGAGGGGTTCCGCAACGACACGGGGCTGGACCTGACCGCCGACCGCGTGGCGATGCAGCGCCTGCGCGAGGAAGCCGAAAAGGCTAAAAAAGAGCTTTCGTCCGCCACCCAAACCGAGATCCACCTGCCGTTTATCCTAAGCGGGCCGGACGGGGTGCATCACTTGCAAAGAACGCTGACACGCGCAAAATTTGAGGAACTTTGCGCCGATTTGATCGAGCGTACAGCCCTGCCCGTGCGCAACGCGCTGAGCGATGCCCACCTGAGCGCCAGCGATCTGGATCAGGTGCTGCTGGTCGGCGGTTCGACCCGCATCCCGGCGGTGCAGGCCAAGGTCATGCGCATGGTCGGGCTGGAACCGGGCAAAAGCCTGAACCCCGACGAGTGCGTGGCGCTGGGCGCTGCCGTGCAGGCGGGGCGTCTGGGCGGCGAGGCACTGGCGGGCGCGGGCCACGACCTGCTGCTGATGGACGTCACCCCGCTGACCCTGTCCATTGAGACGGTGGGCGGCGTGGCAACGCATCTGATCGAGCGCAACGCCACCATTCCGACGCGGTTCAGCAAGGTGTTTACCACGGCCGCGCCGTTCCAGAGCACGGTGGAGATCAAGGTCTTGCAGGGCGAGCGCGAGTTTGCCCGCGACAACAAGCTGCTGGGCACCTTTACCCTGCGGGGCATCAAGCGCGCGTGGGCGGGCGTACCCAAAATTGAGGTGACCTTTGACATCGACGCCAACGGCATTGTCAAGGTAAGCGCCAAGGACCTGGACACCGGCAAGCAGCAGGGTATCACGATCACAGGCACCTCCCACCTGACCGAGGAGGAGATCCGCCGCGCCATGCGTGACGCCGCCGCCTTTGCGGGGCGCGACAAGCAGCGACGCGAGGCGTTGGAGGCCATGAACGCCGCCGAGGCCGCGCTGTACCGCGTCAACACCGCCTTGAACAGCCGCGTGGGCAAGGAGCTGGACCGCGACACGCGCCTGCATATAAAGGAAAGTGTGCGCCGCCTGGAACGCACCCTGCGCCGCAAAAAGGCCGACCGCCTGACCCCCGAAGATGCCCGCAGCATCAACGCCGCGCGCGAGGCACTTTCCGCCATAGCCGCGCCGCTGGTGGAAAAGTGGGAAACAGGTGCCAAATAGCCAAATAAAACAGAACAAATTCGGTGTGCCGCCCTTGGGGCGGCACATTTTTGTTTGTGGGACGATTTTATAGGACGATATGGCTTTATTGCAATGTAGGGCGGGGTGACCCCACCCCGCCGTGCGGTTTGCCCGTAATGTCGCAATTACCGTTGGGTCGCGGGCGGGGCAATGCCCCGCCCCTACCGGGTGGTGAATTTTGGCTGTTGCAATATCCCGTGATGGTTCGGTGCTTCCGGCAGGTTTGTAGGGGACGCATACATGCGTCCCGTGGCGTTTGCCCGTTAGTTCGCGTTACCGGTATGGCTGCAACGGGCGGCATATATGCCGCCCCTACAGAGTACCCGCTATGTTACTGCAACCAAAACCTTCAAAAAAATTGCACTACACGCTGTATCGCTATACTTTCCTAAATTGCAACGATAAAAATGTAATTTTGCAAAAAATGTCCACGATGCTTTATTTTATAAAGCTTTTTGCTCTTTGGTGTCTAAAATTCCGTTTTAGGGTTGACAGATAGGCAACTTTAGGTTAATATATAATAGTCACTATTTATAACTGTCCACCGTGTGAAAAACACTGTGTTCGGGAGAAAAATCCTCTCCCTGTTCGGGCAGCCGGGGGGCTGTCTGCGCAAGTTACGGGTACGGCAAAAAATAGGAGGTTTTGTACACATGAAAAACACCAAGCAAGCCATTGCGCTGGCATCTGCTGCGGCCCTGAGCCTCAGCCTGCTGGCCGGCTGCGGCGGTGCTGCCAGCTCTTCCGTTGCCACCAGCGGCGAGTCCAGCAGCACGGCTACCGCAACCGCTACCACTGCCGACGGCACCATCGTTCTGGCAGAGACCGGCTTTGAAGGCAAGTTCAGCCCCTTCTTCGCCGCTTCTGCTTCCGACCAGGATGTCATTGACCTGACCCAGCTCGGTCTGCTCGGCGCTGACCGTAAGGGCGAAATGATCCTGAACGGCATCGAGGGCGAGACCCGCGAGTACAACGGTACCGAGTACACCTACCACGGCACCAGCGACTGCACCGTTACCGAGAACGCCGACGGCACTGTCACTTACGACATCAAGATGCGCGACGACCTGAAGTTCTCCGACGGCGAGCCTGTTACCATCGACGACGTCATCTTCAATATGTACGTCTATCTGGATCCGACCTATGACGGTTCCGCCACCCTCTACTCCACCCCCATCGTCGGTCTGGAGGAGTACCGCAACTCTATGACCACCCTGTCCAAGCTGATCGCTGAGGCCGGCGAGGACAACACCGACTACACCAAATTCACCGAAGAGCAGCAGAAGGCTTTCTGGGATGCTGTCAACGACGGCGGCGTGAAGTTCGCTCAGGAAATCGTTGACACTATGCTGGAAAACGGCGCTACCGATGTTGCCTCCGCTGCTGCCGGCTGGGGCTTCGACGGTCTGGCTGCCGACGCCACCGCCAAGGACTTCTTTATGGCTATCGGCACTCAGTACGACTGGAACTTCTCTGCTATGGAAGCCGAGACTGCCGGTTCCGCCCTGTCTGACCTGATCCCTGAGGACGTCTACGCTTACGCCACCACCGGTGTCGCCGTTGGTGACGACGTTCCCAGCGTTGCCGGTATCGTCAAGACCGGTGACTACAGCATGACTATCACCACCAGCGAGCTGTCCACCACCATGATCTACCAGTTGCAGATGCCCATCGC
>USNZ01000123.1 GCA_900556255.1 uncultured Oscillospiraceae bacterium | reverse complement strand
GAGACGGCCTGTGAAAATAGGTAGATGCCGGCTTCTCGAAACGCCTTATCCCGCAAGGGATGAGGCGTTTTTTTGTTTTGTACGCAAAATGCAAGAGATACAACAGAACCCCCGCCTTGACGAGCGTCGCCAAGGCGGGGGCTGCGTTTTTGAGAAATCACGCGTGGTAAGGCTGTTTTGCGTGTATCAGTCCTTGACCTTTGCAAAGCCGTACTTTGCAAGGGCGGCGGCAAGGGCAGCAGTAAGGTCCGCGTGGGAACCGTAGTTCGTATTCAGAACACCGCTGCCACCGCCTGTGCCGATGATCGTGGCAATTTGCTCAGTGCCGGAGTCCAGAATTTGCACGGTGGCTGCCGTCGTACTGCTGTTTCTCAGGTAAAATTTTTCAAAAACCATAAGAAATACGGAGACACCGTTGACGTCCGAAAGCTCTTGGTAGACTAGCTCGGGCGCAAAGGGCTTTTCCTCAAACGAGGCAAGAACATTCACGGGCAGTTCACGGAAATCCTGACGCGAGGGGCGGTTCATTTTGATTGCGGTGCAGCTCATGGCAACTCCTTTCCAAAAATCAGCGGGACCTAGGGGTATCAAAGACCATGGCAAGACCAAAGCAGCCCACAATAAGCCCCACGAGAGAAAACGGAAGATCCACACTGTAAAGCAGGGTTTTGTTCAACTCCGGTCCGGCGGTGCTGAGAAGAATGGCGAACAGCAGCAGGGCAATGCCCTTGCAGGTTTTTTCGTTCATCGGAAATTCCTCCTTTTTTATCAATATAGCATATTTTTTTTGCCGTGACAAGGGGGTAAAATGATGGAGAAATTGCGTCAGCGGCAAAAATGTGGTATACTGAACTATATAAAAATTACAGGGGAGCCTTGCCATGACCTTTGCAGAATATACACAGCTTGTTAAGACCATCGACCACCATATGGAGCTGTATTATAACGAAGATACGCCGGAAATTTCCGACTTTGAATATGATGCGCTGATGCGCCAGCTCAAGAGCGCCGAGAAGGAGCATCCCGAATGGGTGACGCCTGATTCCCCCAGCCAGAAGGTGGGCGGTCGGGCAACCGGCGCACCGGAGGGGAAAATTAAGCACAATGTACCGATGCTGTCCATTGAGGACGTTTTTACGCTGCAGGATGTCACCGCGTGGACGGACAAGGTGCGCGCCGTGCATCCCGACGCGGTGTTTTCGGTGGAAACCAAGGTGGACGGCTTGAGCCTGACACTGCGTATGCGCGGCGGCGAAAACGGCAAAATGCAGCTGTATATGGCGGAAACACGCGGCACCGGGTTTCAGGGCGATGACGTGCTTGCCAATGCGCAGGAAATCCCTGACATCCAAAAAGAACTCGATCTGCCGTACAAATATCTGGAGCTGCGCGGCGAGGTCTATATGACCCATGCGGCATTTGATGCCTACAATGCGGCGCAGGAGGCGGCGGGCAAACCGATTTCCGCCAACCCCCGCAATCTGGCGGCCGGCACGCTGCGCCTTTTGAATCCCGCCCTGACGCGCGAACGCGGGCTGAGTATGTTTGTTTTTAATGTGCAGGACGGTCCGCAGGAGCTGATGCAAAGCCACTGCGCCGCGCTGGACGCACTGGTAGCAGCCGGCGTGACCTGCGTGTACCACAAGCGCTGCGAAACGGACGCGGAAATTTTGCGGACGATCCGCGAAATCGGCGAAATGCGCGCCGAGCTGCCCTACGATATTGACGGTGCTGTGGTAAAAATTGACCAGATCGCCTACCGGAAGGATTTCCCGGCAGGGGCAAAATACAGTGCCGGACACATCGCCTACAAGTACCCGCCCGAGGAGCGCACCGTTACGATGGACGAAATCGAGGTAGCAGTTGGGCGCACGGGCAAGCTGACCTTTACGGGTATTTTCCATGACAGCGAAACCGGTAAGCCCGCGCGGCTGTGCGGCACCAGCGTGTCCCGCGCCACGCTGCACAATCAGGACTATATCAACGAGTACAAGGTCGGCATCGGCGGGCAGTATCGGCTGTACAAAAGCGGCGAGATCATCCCCAAGCTGAACGGCTGCGTCAAGGAGCCGGAGCATATTTTTATGGCACCGACAACCTGCCCGGTCTGCGGCGAACCGCTGATCTGTGAGGAGGACACCGCCGATATCCGCTGTGTCAACCCCGCCTGCCGCGCCCAGCTTTCGCGCACTATCTCCTACTTTGCGTCGGTCAACTGTATGAACATTGTGGGCCTGGGCGAAACGCTGGTGGACGCGCTGGTGGAGCAGGGCTACCTGACCAGCTACGCCGACATCTACAAACTGAAGGATCACCGCGACCAACTGGTTGAGGCGGGCATCATCGGCAAGGAGAAAAACACCGACAAGGTGTTGAAGGCGATTGAAAATTCCAAGAACAACTCACCGGTGCGGCTGGTGGCGGCGCTGGGCATCCGCAACGTGGGGGTGTCCACGGCGCGCGCGCTGATGGCGCAGTTTGCCAGCGTGCAGGCGTTGGCGGCAGCCTCCATCGAGGAACTGACCGCGATTCAGGACATCGGAGAAACGACGGCTGCCTGCATTTACGAGTTCTTCCGCCACGAGAGCAACGAGAAGATTTTGCAGGAGCTGACGGCGGACGGCGTAAATATGCAGATGCCGCAAAACAATGATGCTACGCAGAAATTGGGCGGCAAAACCTTTGTGATCACCGGCACGCTGCCCACCCTGGGGCGCAAGGAGGCGCAGGAGCTGATCCTGAATAACGGCGGCAAATGCACAGGCAGCGTCAGCAAAAAGACCGACTATCTGGTCGCAGGCGAGGCGGCAGGCTCCAAGCTGACAAAAGCGCAGGAGTTGGGCATCACCGTGCTGGACGAGGCGGCACTGCTTGCGATGGTAAACGGAGGGAACAAGTAATGCGCGTTCTGGTGACGGGGGCAAGCGGCTTTGTGGGCAGCCGCGTTATGCGGATGCTGGCAGGGCAGTACGAGCTGCACCCGCTGCCCAAGGGGATGGCGGCAGGGAACCCCGATGCCGTTTTGGGCGAGATCGCCCGCGTACAGCCGGACGTGATTTTGCACACGGCAGCCATTTCCGATACAGGATATTGCCAGCAGCACCCGGAGGAATCTTACCGTTCCAACGTGGTTTTGCCGCTGGCGTTGGCAAAAACCGGCATAAAACTGGTGGCGTTCAGCTCGGATCAGGTGTACACGGGGCTGGGTGGCTGCACACCGTTTGCCGAGGACGTGCCCCTGCAGCCGACCAATGTGTACGGGCAGCATAAGCGGGAGATGGAGCAGCGTGTGCTGGATGCAGACCCCGACGCCGTGCTGCTGCGGGCAACCTGGATGTACGATTTTGCGGGAGATGGACTGCCGCTGCGGGGCAATTTGCCGCTGAACCTGCTGCATGCCGCGCAAACAGGGGAGACACTGGGATTTTCTGCGAATGACTGCCGCGGTATAACGTGGGTGCGCGATGCTGTGCAGAACCTGCCGGCAGCGATGCAGCTGCCGGGCGGCGTGTACAATTTCGGCTGCGAAAACACGCTGGATATGTGGCAGACAGCACAGGAATTTTGCAAAATTTTGGACATTACGCCGAAGCTTTTGCGTCAGAATTGGCAGCGCTGCCTTGCCATGGACACCGCCAAGGCACAGCGCGGCGGCGTGGTGTTTGCCGACACCGTGCAGGCGTTTCGGCAATGCGTTGAACAATGCCGCCAGAGGTAAAAGTCTGAAAAAAGAAAATTTGTATCCATTTTCATCGGCGGACATGTGCTGACGATGAAAATACCACTAGAGCATAAAATCGCGTTCGAGTCGCCCTTGGGCATGAGAACGCGATTTTTTGCGACAGGGTGAATCCAAAGGAGGGGTGCAGGAGCGTGGCGCAGCCACACCGCGACGAACCCCTTCTTTGAGCGTGTCGGGTTTCCGACACGCCCGAAAGAGGGCTTCGGCCCTCTTTTTTGTTTTGCTGTTCTATCCCCCCGCGCGGCGTCATACAGTGGCAATGGGGAGGTGACAGAGAAAATGGACGAGTATTATCAGGCAGCGGCGGCTTTGCCGCCGCCCTTTGCGGGGGCGCTGGCGTCATTAAGCCCGCGCATCGCCCCTGCTGTGCAGGAGATACGGCTGCGGGTGGGGCAAAGTGTGCAGTTTACCATGCAGGGTAAATTGACCGCGGCGAGGAAGTATCTGCCGAGTTTGGCAGGTGAAATCAGCGAAGAAACGCTGAAAACCTGTTTTTTGCATCTGTGCCGCCACTCGGTTTACGCCTATGAAGATGAGCTTTCGCGCGGGTATTTTACTCTGCCCGGCGGCAGCCGCGTAGGGGTGGCGGGCTGCCGCGGCGGGCGTGGCTTTGGCAGGGTGACCTCGCTGAATCTGCGCATTGCCCGCCCGATTTTGTGCAGCCTGCCCAATGAACTGACGGATTTTTTGGCAGCGCCGACGGGCGGTGTGCTGGTCGTTGGAGC